>CAYPSO010000140.1:0-9441 GCA_964413275.1 uncultured bacterium
AAGGAATAATTTACCTAATGAAAGTATTATTGTAGATTCCTATAAACTAGATACACTATTTGAAATAATTAAACCTGATTTAATTATTGCTAGAACGCGGGGCAATAAAAAATTTATAAAATAGATAAACTCCTAAAACTAAAAAACCGATACTAAATAAGGATGAGACGAGTCTAAGAAAAGTATTTAATAAGGATAAGCTAACGACTACTCCACCTAAACCTACAGCTATTCTTCCTGCGGGGGGAAGTTGCTCAAACCATGTTTTAACGGGAGTTAAAACATTTGCTATTTCGGTGTCCCGAATTTCTTCTAATTTTTCTTTCCAATTATTGTTGTCTTCCATAGTGGTAATTTTATTCTGAAATTTCCTTAGCTTGTACTTCAATTGTCCCTGGTGGTGTAATTCGATTGAACTGACCATTTTCTGCTTTAATTTGTTCGCCACAGTTAGGACATCTCGATTCTACTCCATTAAATCCAGTAAATTCATAACTACACACAGGACATTGAGATTCAACTAAGTTGCGTTTTAACCACCAACTAACTCCGAGAAAACCAATAATCGGAGCGGTTAATAAAATTAGGAATATAGCTAAAAAACCTTTAAAAACCCAACCTAGACCTAGTGATCCCAATAAAAATATTACTAAGGCTAAAGTTAGCCAACAACCTAAACCTGAAGAGTTATAACGAAATATTTTAAAATTATCATTCACAGTATTGTCCTTTTCCTAAATAGTTATATTAAATATTTTCTAGTAGTTTTTGCAATTGGTTTATTAAACTTTCTTTACTAAATTTTGCTAGAGTTTTCTGTCTTAACCATTGACCATTAACTCTGGGATCGTTCCCTTTTAATATATTTATACAGGCCATAGCTACTTGATGGACATCTCTATGGGGTACTTGCCAGCCCAAACGTCCGTCTTGTAAGGGATCTGCCGAGCCATCGGCAGATCCGGCTAAAACAGGAATACCACAAGCCATAGCTTCTAAATATACGATACCAAATCCTTCTTGGGATGGCATGATATAGGCATCTGCTACTCGATAATGGTTAACTAATTCTGCTGTGGGGATAAAACCCGCAAAAATTACTTGTTTTTCTACTCCTAAATCCTTAGCTAGTTGGGCTAAACGAGGTTGGTCATCTCCTCTACCGATAACTAGATATTTTACGTTGGGAAATACTGTTAAAATTTCTGGTAAGGCTCGGATGGTGACATCAACTCCTTTATATATGTCTCCTGACCATAATCTAGCAACTGTCATTAGCACTTGAGAATTTTCTAGATTATATTTTTTGAGTAATTCTAATGGTTTAGGTGCAGGGGTAAATATGTTACCATCAACCACACAGGGTAATATTTTTACTTTTTCTGGGTTAATTTGATTAGATTGGCAAAGGCGATCACGACTGTAACGGCTAATTGTCCATATTTGTTCCGCTTGTTGTAGAGCTTTTTGTTTTGTTTTAGGTAAGGTTTCCCAAACTTCTTTACCATAAGTTAAAACTATATAAGGAATGCCGAATAATTTACTATAAATGTTAATTAAAGGGGCTAAATTAATATGTCCACAAAAAATGTAATCGCATTTTTCTCTCAATAAACCCATCAATAAAAAAGTAGATAATTTTAACCGTCCTTGCCAAGCAGGTATGGTTTTCAAATAATGAAACTTAATAATATTAGTGTCTAAAAAATTATGACAATTTTTTCCATCCCTGAGCAAAAATATTTCACTTTGATGACCTTGGGATTTTACTAAATTTACATAGGCTGTAAGCACATCTTTAATATAGGATTGAATACCGCCTTCTTGACTAAAAATTTCTAGAAAAACAAATATATGATTCATTGCTTAACGATCAAAAAAATTTTTAAAGTTCTGTCAATTCAGATATACCACTTAGCGAGGAGAATTTGAATCTAAAAATAAATTGTCAACCTTAAGATAAAAGAATTTTGCTAAAAACTTAGCATTTTAAATATAATAAACTATGAATTAGTATTAATCAATCTAAAATAAAATATTAAGAAATGTTAAACAATTTAAAATTAGCTAGTAAGATAAATATAATTTTAGCTCTAACATTTATCGTAATTGTGATTATTTGTGGCACATTTTTATCAACAATTTTGAAAAATAGAATAGAACAAAAAGTATCAGAGCAAGCACTTCTGATTATTGAAACGATGAACTCAGTGCGAACTTATACTAGCACTCAGGTGAATCCAGAATTAGCTCCTAGATTAGAAACAGAAGAAGAATTTATCCCAGAAACTGTACCTGCTTATTCAGCGAGGGTAGTATTTGAAAATTTAAAAAAGAAAAACAAATATAGTGATTTTGTCTATAAAGAAGCAACTTTAAATCCGACGAATCCTAAGGATAAAGCTAATGATTTTGAAACACAAATTATTCAAAAATTCAAGAATAGTTCATATCTTCAAGAATTAACTGGTTTTCATGATTTTTCAGGTCAAAATTACTTTTATATTGCTCGTCCTCTAGCTGTCACTGAAGAAAGTTGTTTAAGGTGTCATAGCGATCCCAAGCTTGCTCCCAAAAGTCAAATCAAAACCTATGGAAGTGAAAACGGTTTCGGCTGGAGTCTTAATGAGATTGTTGCTTCTCAAATTGTTTTAGTACCTGCTAGTCAAGTAATTAAAGAAGCTAAAAATCTTCAAATTTCAGTTATTGGATTGATTAGTGGATTTTTCTTAATAGGAATTATTGCTTTTAATTTATTTATTCGTACATCAATTATCAAACCGTTGGTTAGAATGGCTAAACTATCACAACAGATTAGCACTGGCAACATGGAAGGAGAATTTAAACACAATTCTCAGGATGAAATTGGAATTTTAGCAGCCTCATTAAATAGAATGAAAATTAGTTTGCAAATGGCTTTAGATATGCTTAATCAAAAAAACAATTAATTATTCTAATAAGCGTTTTTGAAATAATTTTGCTTGTTCGTAATCAGGAATTTTTGAGGCTAAAGCTTTAACAAATTCTCTTTTACTAATTTGAGGATTTGAATTAACAACTTGAGTACAAATAATAACAGCAATAGGCCCAATCAATTGGAGAAGTTCTTGTTGACAAATATCTCGAAAAGTAGAATCAATAAATACTATTTTCTCCTTATTACTTTGACTAACTTTTTTCAGATCGTCTTGGTTTTTTTTTGCTGATTTTTCTATCCAAATAGTTAGATAGTGTTTGTCCTCAACAATCATACAAGCAGATGAAGGATATTCTTGACAAAATTCTAAAGCTTCATGGTGACTGGTTTTAGAAAAATCCGGGCCTCTGGTAAAAATGCGATCGTTTAATTCTAGTTCAGATGAACGTTTAGTGAAATTTTGTAGTCCCAGTTCTTCGGCAGTGGTAAAAATCATAAGTTTATAGATTTAAAAACAATTCAATAATTAATGTAATGATAGATTCCTAAAATAATTGCTTAATATAAATTTTACCTAGAAAAAATGATAAATAATAACTATGTTTGACTTATTGGGGTACATACATCAGTTAAAATTTGAAGGCTAGTTTCCATTTGACTGTGATAACACAGAATTTAGACAATTTACAAAAAGGTGTGTAATAACTATGGCCAAGGTTCTCGTATCCGATTCAGTCGATCCAAAAGGAATCGAAATTCTTTCTCAAGTCGCTGAAGTTGACATAAATACTGGGTTATCTCCAGAAGAATTAGCTAAAATTATTCCCGAATATGATGCTCTAATGTTACGTTCTGGTACTAAAGTAACCAAAGAAGTTATCGAAGCAGGAACAAGATTAAAAATCATTGGACGGGCGGGAGTAGGTGTAGATAATATAGATGTTGCTGCGGCTACTCGTCAAGGTATTGTGGTAGTTAATTCCCCTGAAGGTAATACTATTGCGGCGGCCGAACACGCTCTAGCCATGATGTTGTCTTTATCCCGTTATATTCCCGATGCTAATGTTTCTGTAAAACAAAAAAAATGGGAACGCAAGCTGTTTATGGGAACAGAAGTCTATAAAAAAACTTTAGGGGTAATTGGTTTAGGTAAAATAGGTTCCCATGTAGCCAGTGTAGCTAAAGCAATGGGCATGAAATTACTCGCCTACGATCCTTTTATTTCTAAAGAAAGAGCGGATCAATTAGGTTGTAGCTTGGTGGATTTAGACTTATTATTTAGCGAGTCTGACTATATTACACTCCACGTACCGAAAACTAAAGAAACCGCCAATTTAATTAATGCAGAGGTATTAGCCAAGATGAAACCTACTGCTAGAATCATTAATTGTTCTAGAGGCGGTATTATAGACGAAGAAGCTTTAGCTGAGGCAATTAAAAACGGACAGATTGGTGGTGCGGCTTTGGATGTATTTGATAGTGAACCTTTAGGAGAATCTCCTTTAAGGGATTTGGGTTCAAATGTAATCTTAACTCCCCATTTAGGAGCATCCACCGCCGAAGCCCAAGTAAATGTGGCAATTGATGTGGCAGAACAAATTAGGGATGTTTTATTAGGGTTGCCGGCTAGATCTGCGGTTAATATCCCCGGTTTAAATCCTGATGTGATGGAACAATTAAGACCTTATTTACAGTTAGCTGAAACTCTGGGTAATTTAGTCGGACAACTAGCTGGAGGCAGAATAGAGTCTTTAAACGTTACTTTACAAGGTATCTTAGCGACAAATCAAAGTCAGCCTATTGTGGTAGCAGCAATTAAAGGGTTACTTTCCCCGGCTTTACGAGAAAGAGTTAATTATGTTAATGCTTCCATCGAAGCTAAAGAAAGAGGCATTCGGGTTGTGGAAACTAGGGATGCGGCAAGTCATGATTATTCTGGTTCTTTACATTTAGAAGCTATTGGCTCTTTAGGCGAACATTCAGTGACAGGTGCTTTATTAGAAGGTGGAGAAATTAGATTAACCAATTTAGACGGTTTTCCCATTAATGTTCCTCCCAGTAACTATATGTTATTTACGGTACACCGAGATATGCCCGGTATTATTGGTAAAATAGGTTCATTATTGGGCAGTTTTAATGTCAATATCGCTAGTATGCAGGTAGGACGTAAAATTGTTAGGGGTGATGCAGTCATGGTTCTAAGTATTGACGATCCTTTACCTGACGGTATTTTGTCAGAAATTACCAAGGTTTCTGGTATTCGCGATGCTTATACCGTTAGCTTATAATTCTGGCGATTAGCTGCAATAGAGGCATTCATAGCAGTTAGCGGTTAGCTTTTAGCGTCTTACGTGGTTGCGTATGCTGCGGATGCTATAAGCCGTTTACTTTGGTAAACTTTAGAGCTAATAGCTAAGAGCTAAGAGCTAATAGCTTTTTAATAATTGCCTCTATGCCAAAATAAACTAAGGATAAAAACTAAAAATTTGTTATGTCAAATCATTGGTGGGAAATTAGAATTCTCTGCGATCTAAAATTAGAAGAATTAATTTTTGCTAGGTTGGAAAAATTCGGTTGTAGTGCCACAGCCACAGAAGTTAAAGAACAATCTTGTTTAATCAAGGCTTATATACCCCAAATTTCAGCCCATCTTTTAGATTTAGCGGCTTTAGCTCTTTGGATTAAACAGGATGCAGTTAGATTTGCTGGGAATAATGATAACCTTCATTTATCTCAACCGATGATTCAATGGCATTTAATAGATGAAGAAGATTGGTCGAGTAACTGGAAAAAACACTGGAAACCTCTAGAAATAGCAGATACATTAATCGTTTATCCTGCATGGATTACCCCGCCAGAAGATGAAAAACGTTTGGTTATAAAATTAGATCCCGGAGTTGCTTTTGGTACAGGAGAACACCCCACGACTCAGTTATGTTTAGAATCTCTGGAAATGCGTTTAAGTGATACAATCGTGGAAAACCTTAAAATTGCTGATATTGGTTGTGGTTCTGGTATTTTATCCATTGCTACTGCTTTATTTGGCGTTAAACACATTTATGCTGTAGATACCGATCCTTTAGCTGTTAAAGCTGCTAAGGAAAATCGTGATTTGAATAATATTGACCAGAATCATTTAATTATTAAACAAGGAAGTGTAGAAACATTAGCGGAAACAATTGGCGATCGAGTAGATGGTTTTGTTTGTAATATTTTAGCCGAGGTTATTATTGATTTAGTTCCTAAAATAACTGAAATATCTAAACCTACTAGTTGGGGTATTTTCAGTGGAATTTTATTAGATCAAGCTAAAGGAGTAACAGATGTTCTCGAAGCTAATGGTTGGACAGTAGGACTTCTTTGGAAACAGCAAGAATGGTGTTGTTTAAATATTAGACGTAATAATTAGCGATTAGCTTTTAGCTTTTAGCGGTTAGCGATTAGCCAAATACTGAATACTGAATACTGATTACTAATTACTGACATGACTGACAATTCTCAATTTTCGATTTCTCGACGTACTGCTTTAAAATTACTTGGTGTTGGCGCTGTTGGTGGTGTAGTTGGTTATTCTCGTTTTAATAAACCGCAACCTACGGTACATCAACAAGATACTTTAGATTTACCTCGTTTTCTTAATAATTCTAAATCAGTGGTAGTGATTGGTGGTGGTTTAGCTGGTTTAGCTTCTGCCTATTTACTTAGTGAACGTGGTTTTCAGGTGACTTTATTAGAAAAATCTCCTCAACTAGGAGGAAAAATAGCTAGTTGGACAATTAAGGTAGGACAAGAAAAATTTGAAATGGAACATGGTTTTCATGGCTTTTTTCCTCAGTATTACAACTTGAAAAGTATTGTTTCTGAGTTAAATATTATTAATAATTTTAAATCTTTAGAGTTTTATTCCTTACTTTTTCGTGATAATTATCAACCGGAAGTTTTTCGCCCTAGTGATAGTGCTTTTCCTTGGAATATTGTTGATTTAGCTATTGCTTCTCCGAATCGTTTTCAATGGGGAATTAATTTAACTAATTTTAAACATTTAGAAGTATTTCATGCGATTACTGGTTTTAAAATTCCTAAGACATATAATCAATACGATCATGTTACTTTAGCTGATTGGGCTGCTAAAGAATTTCCCCAAGGATTATACGATTTATATTTTCTTCCTTTTGCTAAATCTAGTCTCAATGCTCCTGATACTTTGAGTTTGGGTGAATTACTACAGTTTTTTCATTTCTATTTTTTTGGTAATCCTGAAGGTTTAGCTTTTAATGGTACTGTAGATGATATGGGAACAAGTTTAGTTGAACCTATTGCCAATTATATTACAAGTAAAGGCGGAAACATTATTACTGAAGCTAATGTTGCCGAAATAAAATGTTCTAAAAATAAAATTGATTCGGTTAATTATTTTACTGGTGATGCTCAATCTTCTGTTCCTTTTTGGGTATCTAAAAATGTATTACTTTCTACAAAAGATAATAATTATTATGGAGCAGGAGATAAAGTATTTATAACAAATAACACAAAAAATGAAGCGATTTCCTTAACTTGTACCCATCAAGGATGTACCGTACAAAAACAAGCCGATGGTCAGTTTTTATGTCCCTGTCATGGTGCTTTATATAATAATAATGGAGAAGTAATTTCAGGGCCAGCAAAACGTAATTTAGCTAAATATAAAGTAATTGAAACTAAAGATAATCAAGTACAATTAGTAGCCAATTCTGGAAAAACCGGATCAGTTAGTTCTCAAAATATTAAAGCTGATTATTATGTAATTGCTACGGATGTCCCCGGAGTTAAACATTTATTTAATTTAATGACAGGTGAAACTAATCCCGATCTAAATAATAAGATAGAAAAACTTGCTTTAGCCGATCCTTTTGCGGTAGGGCGTTTTTGGTTAGATAAGGATTTCGATTGGGAACATAGTTGGTTTACTTCTCTTTCTGGTTATGCTTTAACTGATAGTATTACCCTTTATCATCGCATTCAAGAGCAGTTTATTGAATGGAATCAGCGTACAGGTGGTAGTGTGGTTGAATTGCACGCTTATTGTTATAAAGAAAAAGAATTTCCCACTCAATCTGCTTTATTAACTGCCTTTGAACAGGAATTATATGAAATTGTTCCTTCCTTAAAAGATGCGAAAATATTACATAAAGAATTAGTCAATCAAAAAAACTTTTCAGGGTATCCTCCCAATAGTTATGATTCACGCCCTTTAACTCAATCACCCATTCCTAATTTATTATTGGCAGGAGATTGGGTAAAAATGCCTTTTCCTTGTGGTTTAATGGAAAGAGCCGTTAGTAGTGGTTTACTTGCAGCTAATCAAATATTACAAATAGAAGGTTTACAAAGAAGGGAATTATATTCTGTTAATCCAGAGGGATTATTTAAAATATAGTTTTGGTTATTTGTTACTGAATCGATATTTTAGCAGCAGCAGTAAAAGCTTGTGGTACGGAAATACCATCGGGTAAATTACTTGTGGTAATCACTCCACTAAACATAGCTCCTGCTAAACCCATCATATAAACATCAACTCCAGTGAGGTATAAACCCGGAAGAGGAGTTTTAGCTTTTGTCCAAACTTGGTTTTCTGGCTTAAATCTTTCTGCTACTAAAGGCAATCCATAAATACCACCTTTAGGATGAGCAGTAAAATGCTCGTTAGTAAGAGGTGTAGAAACTTCACAAAAATCAACTAAATCTTTAAATCCAGAATAGTGAGTTTCAATAAAATTAAGTATTCCGTCTCGCAAATGTTTTTTTAATTCTTGATAATCTCGATCTCGATGTAACCAAGATTGTTCTTTCCATTGAGCAAAACTTTCGTAGTTAGTAAACGTAATTACCTCAGCCCTATGTGCTTTCGCTTCAGCATCTTTAAGAGAAGGAAAAGATAAAAATACTTGCTCTGGTTGACCAGACTCCAACCATTCTCCCCGTTTTTCATAGATAGCATTATGGTCAAAATGTTGATAAATCCAGTAATTTCTGCCCTCAAATCCTATTTTTCTGGGATCGTCTTTTAAACCTAAATATAAGGAAATATGAGTTGCAGGGGGATGATTATTAATAAACTGCTGTAAAGATTCTCTCCAAGGAATGGGATAATTATTGGGAATCAATTTCAGATAAGTATTTACAGCACCAGCATTAGAAATTACCACAGGGGCATAATATTCTTCCTCATGACTATCATTGCCATCGTTTATTTGACACACCCTAACTCCAGCAACTTCGCCAGCATCTAATAAAAGTTCTTTGACTTCTCGATTAAGTAGAAATTTACCACCTTTTTCTTCCACAATCACTTTGACGGAATCAGCAATTTTGCCTGGGCCTCCCACAGGATAATAAGCACCTTCTAAATAATGACTTGCTATAGTTGCATGAAGAGCAAAAGGACTTTCAGCAGGAGGAATACCATAATCTCCCCATTGAGAAGTTAAAACGTAAGCGTTCAGGGGGGTTAGAAAATATGGTAGTTTAGAGGCATGGAAAAAGAG
>CAYPSO010000141.1:0-9319 GCA_964413275.1 uncultured bacterium
TGAGTAAGATTAAGGAGGATTAAGTATATTTTTTTTCACTGTTATCAGCCCCTAAAATTTCTTTGGCCAGAGGTGCGATCGTATCGTATTCTTTTTGACTAGGAACTGTTCCTACAATATCTACATTGCCATCTGTTGCATCTATAGTTAATTTAGAACGAGGAATATTAGCTTCTAGTTTAGCTCTAACTTGACTTTCTAGATCTGAATCTGTTCTTTCTGTTTGATCTCCGGCAATATCATTACGTTGCTCTCTAGCACGAATATCGGAATTTAATTGATCTTGGCGAATTTCACTGTTAGCATCTTCTAAGGTTTCTTCTACCTCTCCCGAATCCTCGGTTACAGGATTGTCATCCACAGAAGTAGGAGCATCGCTACTTGTTCTAGCTGTATCGCAAGCAACAGCACCAAAAAGCAAACTGCTACCCAATAATAAAATAATTAATTTGTTCATTTTCTTGTTTTCTCCGAATTGATAATATTTTTTTTCTTAACTGAAAGTAGCTATTTAACTACTGTCAATTCAGGAATTAGCAACTATAAAAGATCGAAATGTAAGAAACTAACAAAGAGGTTATTGTTAAAAGAAGTTTTGATAGTTTCAGTCAAAACCATACTCTGAGTCATTACTTACACCTTGCCTTACTCTTTTTTCAACTTGAAAATCTATACTTTTTTTCTAAAGTTGTTAGTTTGTGTTTATCTTTAAATGAGTCGCTTTTTGTTTTTAGGTTGAGTTTTTCGTGACGAATATAGTTATTCGCTTTGATAATTACATTTTTTTGTAGGGTGAGCAAATATTTTTAAATATTATCTAAATAGTAATTATGATTAATCATTTGCCCACCTTAAATATTGAAAATTACTTAACGATTAACTATATTTTAGATTCGTGACATGAGTAGGTATAGTTGCATCATAAACGTTTAATTCTTCTATATGATGACGGCGCATAATCACTTCTGCACGACTAATTTCAGCCACTGTACCAGTAACTATAACTAGGAATCTGCCTTTGGCAACGCCATCACTATAGATTTTTGCTTCTTCTTCAGGAATGCCTAAACCGATTAAACCACCAACTAAACCACCAGCAGCAGCACCAATACCAACACCAGCGACAGTAGTAGCTATGGCTGTAGCTTCTGCACCAGCTAATAAAATAGGACCTATACCCGGAATAGCCAACACACCTAAACCGACTAAAAATCCAGTAACACCGCCTAATGCACCGCCGGCAAGTGCGCCAGTAGAAGCACCTTCATCTGCTTTATTACCTATTTCTTCTGTAGTTTCATGTCCATCAACATGGTCAACGTTTTTAGCGATAATGGAAACTCTATCCATATCATAATTGGCTATTTTGAGATCACGGATTGTTGCTTCTGCCTCCTCACGATTAGTGAATAAACCGACAGCACGTTTGTATTGAATAGTATTCATGATGATTAATTATTTGATTTAATTTGGTGTGTGAGTTATAATTTGAGTTGTAATTTCTCAAAATCTGAGATTGATTTCTCAAAATTAGCGATTTTATTGTTGTCCATCCGTTAAACTAGGGAATTTAGTAGCAAAGTATTGACTTAGGAAAGTATTGACAAAAGAAAGTAATACAGGTGCAAGAATAAAAGCTAATAAACCAGAAACTTGAAAACCCGGTACTAAAATTGAAGCTAACCAAAAACATAAGCCATTAACTACTAAAGAAAATGCACCTAGGGTTACAAGGTTAATAGGTAATGATAATAAAGAGATTACCGGTTTAACTCCTGAATTAACTAACCCAATAGCTAAGGCAGCAATCAAGGCAGCAGGGAAATTGGCTAAATTTACTCCAGGAAAGACAATATCCACAACTAAAAGACTTAAAGCTGTAGCTAATAAAGTTAAAAACGATCCAAGCATATTTTTTCTCCTAAACTTATTCTTAATACTAGATTTATTGCAAATACAATAATCTTTGTTTAACTCACCTTTAATTTTTAACTATTAAGGTATTTTTATGTCTCTAGCTGTAGAGGTATTATTGATAATAGATTTATAACAAGTCTCATACCTTTGAGATATACTCTATGATTTATCTCTTTAGATAGAAGATATTTTTTAAAAAAAATTCTAACGTAGTAATTGTATAACTTAGTAATTGTTTGTTTAGAGAAAAAATGAAAATTATAAATATTATTGCCGCTATTGTACTACCACCTCTGGGGGTATTTTTAACCATGGGAATTAGTCAAGCTTTAGTCATCAATATCTTTCTAACCATCTTAGGTTGGATTCCGGGGATTATTCATGCTCTTTGGATTATTTCTAAACAGTCAGAAAATGCTAACGCTTAATAGTAGGATTCCTATTGAAAATTAAGCTGTAAACTCCCAGAAATATATATCTGGGAGAATTTTATTATTAAGGTTTTTCTCAAATCTTATTGATTGATTATTCTCTATAACTGATTTCTTAGATAACTCAAGTAAATAAAATTCACCTAAATCGCTCTCACCAATGGGAATATTTTGATATTTTACTTGAGCCTTAACCTCAATTTCTTCCCCTTGATTTGGTAAAATTTGTTCAGTAACAACCCAAATACCAGCACTATCATCTTCTAGGCGATATGCTCCGCCTGTTACAAAAGGAGCAAGATGAGTTACTTTTCCTCTCACACTAACCAGAGACTCTTGTTGTTGTTGTGGCAATTGAATTATCTTTTCACTAGAAAAATTATGGATAAGAGGAATAGCCACACCAAAAGAAGTACAACTAACTCCTACAGTAATAATTAAAGGTAAAATAGCTAGTCTAAGCAAGATACTATTAAAACTCATAATTTTTGCGATATATTAACTCAAGGTATTAAGGAACAAAATAATTTAATATCATCTTGTTAATTGAGTATTATGTAATTTATTTATTTATGTTGGCACAAATTTTAGATGGTAAGTCTTTAGCACAAAAAATTCAACAACAATTAAAAGAGCATATTTCTAGTTTACAACCACAAAAAGGAAGACCACCCGGACTCGCCGTATTAATGGTAGGGGATAATCCAGCCAGTGCAGTTTATGTGCGTAACAAAGAAAATAGTTGCGCTAAAGTTGGTATATCATCCTATGGTAGGCATTTTCCTACCAACACAGACCAAGAAAAAGTAGAAAATGCGATCGCCGAACTTAACCAAGATAACCGAGTTGATGGTATTCTTGTACAATTACCCTTACCAGAACATCTTGATTCAGTAAGTTTACTCAACAAAATTCACCCGAATAAAGATGCAGATGGATTGCACCCGATTAATTTAGGCAAACTCGTTAGGGGAGAAAATGGTTTAAGAAGTTGTACTCCCGCCGGAGTAATGCGACTTTTAGCAGAATATAATATAGAACTAGCAGGAAAAAGAGCAGTAGTAATAGGACGTAGTATTTTAGTCGGCAAGCCTATTTCCTTAATGCTTTTAGCGGAAAATGCCACCGTAACAATGGCTCATTCTCGTACTCAAGATTTAGCAAGTATTACCAGAGAAGCAGATATTTTAGTCGCCGCAGTGGGTAAACCTGAATTAATTACCTCAGACATGGTAAAATCTGGCGCAGTAGTCGTAGATGTGGGCATTAATAAAATTATTAAAAATGGTGGTAAATCCAAATTAGTCGGAGATGTTGAGTTTAATTCCGTATCTGAGGTTGCTAGTTATATTACACCTGTACCCGGTGGAATTGGCCCCATGACAGTGGCTATGTTATTAAAAAATACAGTTTTGAGTTACGCTGCTAGGTAATAGAGCCTAATCCCTGTAAAATGATGAAAACTGTTGGTCATTTTAATTAAATTTTAGATAAAGATGGTACAAACAATTGCTGATGAGGGAAGTATAGGAGTATTTGACTTAAATACTTATCTTAAAGAGCGTAAAATTTTGGTAGAAAAAGCTTTAGATGAGTCATTACCCATTACTAAACCAGAAAAAATTTATGAATCTATGCGTTATTCTCTGTTAGCCGGGGGAAAGCGTTTAAGGCCTATTCTTTGTTTAGCTACCTGTGAATTAACTGGAGGAACAATAGAGCTAGCCATGCCCACTGCTTGTGCCTTAGAGATGATTCACACCATGTCTTTAATCCATGATGACTTACCAGCCATGGATAATGATGATTATCGACGGGGTAAGTTGACTAATCACAAAGTTTATGGTGATGATATTGCTATTTTAGCAGGAGATGGTTTGTTAGCTTACTCCTTTGAATATGTGGCTATGAATACCAAAAATGTTCCCCCTCAACAAATTATTGAGGTTTTGGGTTTACTCGGTCGTACCGTTGGTGCTGCTGGTTTAGTTGGCGGTCAGGTGTTAGACTTAGAATCCGAAGGTAAAACTGATATTTGTGCAGAAACTTTAAGTTTTATCCATAATCATAAAACAGGTGCTTTGTTAAAAACTTCTGTATTATCTGGAGCAATTTTGGCAGGTGCTTCTCCTGAAGATAAAGAAAAATTAGCCAAATATGCTGAGAATATTGGTTTAGCTTTTCAAATTGTCGATGATATTTTAGATATTACTGCCACCCAAGAAGAATTGGGTAAAACAGCCGGTAAAGATTTGCAGGCCCAAAAAGCTACTTATCCAAGTATTTGGGGTATTGATGAGTCCAAACGTCAGGCACAAGAATTGGTAACAAAAGCTATTGCCGAGTTATCCTCCTTTGGTGAAAAAGCCGAACCCTTAAGAGCCATTGCTCACTTTATTACTAATCGTAAATACTAAAATTGATACCATGCAGGACTTTGGCAATATTATTCATAATCAGGTACTGCTGGTTGCTTTCCTTGCTTGTATTACCGCCCAAGGATTGAAGCTAGTAATTGAATTAATCAGACACGGTACAGTAAATATTAAATTTTTAGTAACGGCTGGTGGTATGCCTAGCGCCCATTCTGCTTTGGTTGGTGCTTTAGCTACCAGTGTAGGTTTACAACTAGGATGGGATAGTTTAGAGTTTGCGATCGCCTCGTTATTTGCTATTATTGTAATGTACGATGCGGCAGGTGTGCGTCAAGCTGCGGGCAAACAGGCACGTATTCTCAATCAAATTATCGACGAGTTATATCATGGTAAGGATTTTGATGAGGAAAGATTAAAGGAATTATTAGGGCATACTCCTTTTCAAGTCTTAGTAGGATTAGTCTTAGGTATTGTGATTTCTTTTTTTGCAGAAACAGCCTTTTAGTGAATTATGAATTATGAATTATGAATTATGAGTTGGGAAATAACACCAATTGGAAAAAGTAATGAGAGACTTTGGTTTTGGGTACAAATTAAAAATATAAACCTCAAAAACTATGTCAGCATAGCCTTTAAACCCAATAATTCTATAAGTTTATAATCAAGTCTAAATGTCTCGCTACTTTGTGGAAATGGTATTAGTAATTACCTAAAAGTTATTACCTAAAACCTAAAACCTAATCTCTATCACAACCAGAAACATTTTTCAGTTTATTAATATTGAACTTTAGGAGTTAACATTGTTACAGCACGACTATCAACTGCGATCGCCCAAAATCCTCGATCGCTTAATTTTTTTAAGATAGCTTTTGCTTGTTCTTCATTAGTTGTGTGAATAGCGAGTAAATAAGGCCGAGAAACATAAGCGGCTAAACCAACATCTTTACCTAATAATTGTCGCACCTGTTGTGCCATTTCTGGTTTATTAAAGTAATCAACTAAAACAGCATAACCACTGCCTAAAGCTTGAGGTTGAAAAGGAGGATAATCTTTTTTAATGGCCTCATGATTAGGAGATGTGGCAACTACAGCAGATAATTTAACAGTTTCATTGAAATAATCAGCCCATTTTTGGGCATCTCCTAAACTACTAAATGCTCCTACTCTGGTTACAGTTTCCTGTTGATATTGACAAAGAACATGATCCAGGGGAGTTGAGGATAAAGTACGTTTAAGTTGTGTTTGTGATTCTGGTGTGGCAGTTCTAACTAATACTAAATATTGATTTTCTGTTGGTGGTTGACACTCAGTAATTGTTTGTTGAGCAAGATTAAATAAGCTAGAAAAAGTTAATAATAAAGGAATATAATTCATAATTATTAGTTTAATTTTTAGTTGATGACTGTTAATTGACACCTAGTACATAATCCGAAAAATTCGAGGGTATGATAATAAATTTTAAATTTATGTAAATTTTCTAATTTTTCTTCTAAATCGTGAACAGGACACTCATCAATTAAAATAGAATTACCACAATTTAAACAGGTAAGATGATGTCGATCTTCTTGACGGGAGCTATAGAGAGATTCACCATTTGCTAAGGTACGCACTTGAACAATACCTTCTAATTTAAGAGCCTCTAAAGCACGATAAACTGTAGCTAATCCGACGGTTTCATTTCTATTCCGTAATTCGATATACAAATCTTGAGCAGAAATGGCTTTATTCAGACTATTGAGAACTCTAACAATTTTTTCTTGAGAACGAGTGCGTTGGGATTTCATCATCAATATTTTGGGTGGTAGCATCACCATTTTATCTCTTGCAGGAGTGTATCAGTGAAAAATTTGGATTTTCTTTTCTCAATTAGCCCTTTGACAATTAAAATCAATAATATAAAGCCGACAATTGCACCCTAAAAGATGAAATATAATTCTCGTATCTATGTTACCCTCAGACCATCCGTTCTTGACCCCGCAGGTACAGCAGTAGAGTCAGGATTGCAACAATTAGGTTATGAAAATGTGGAAGGTATTAGAATTGGTAAGTATATTGAACTTACTCTGGCTGCCGAATCAGAAGAACAAGCCCGTCAACAGTTAGATCGAATGTGCGATAAACTTCTGGCTAATCCGGTTATTGAAAATTATCGTTTTGAATTAACAACTATATAAAAATTATGAAATTTGGTATTGTGGTTTTCCCAGGGTCAAATTGCGATCGCGATGTGGCTATGGTGACAGAAGGCTTATTAAAACAGCCCACTCGCATGATTTGGCACCAAGAAACAGATATTTGCGATCTAGATGTGATAGTTATCCCCGGAGGATTTAGCTACGGTGACTATTTACGTTGTGGTGCCATTGCCCGTTTTTCTCCAGTGATGCAAAGTGTGGTGGCTCATGCCAAACAAGGTAAATATGTGTTGGGTATTTGTAATGGTTTCCAAGTTTTAACAGAAATGGGTTTGTTGCCCGGAGCATTAATTAGAAATCGAGATTTACATTTTATTTGCGATCGCATTCCCTTAAAAGTCGAACGTAACGATCTACCTTGGACTAAATTATATTCGGCACAAGAAATAATTAATATCCCCATTGCTCACGGAGAAGGGCGTTATTATGCCGATGAAGATACCCTAAATAGCCTAGAAGATAATGGACAAGTTTTGTTTCGTTACTGTAGCCCTACTGGAGAAATCAGCAAGGAAAGTAACCCTAATGGCTCATTAAATAATATTGCTGGTATTATTAATCGTCAAGGTAATATTTTAGGAATGATGCCCCACCCAGAAAGAGCTTCAGACCTTAATTTAAAAGCCGTAGATGGGCTTAAATTGTTTCAAGGTTTGATTGAAGCCAAAATACTGGTTAATGCTTAAACTAAACTAAATTAAACTTTTAAGGTATAAAATAGATTTTTACTACAATACAATATTGAGGACGGTTAAAAAATTGGCACAGCACAATTTATTTTTGCCAAAAAAAGAAATAATTTAGAAAAAAGTAAATTTAATATCAAAAAATCCGAAAACCAAGCAATAAAGTTTGTAGTATAGCTAAAATAAGTTTAGTTGCCATCAACCTACAACTCAAGTCGTATATTTTAGGCTTTTTTTATCACCCGAATATCCACTAACTTTTATATCTAACCACCGTATCCCATGAAACATTACCTTAGACATATCTTAAAAGCAAGCTTCACTAAAGGAGCAAGGAAAACCCTTCCTGTTGGCTTACTCGTAGCTTTAGCTACCACATCTGTCTTATCCTTTCCCGTCAATGGAGAAGTTCAAAAATTAATCGAAGATAGTCCAAAAAATTTAGTTGATGAAGTATGGCAAATTGTTAATGCTGAGTTTGTGGATCGGGAATTTAATCATACTGATTGGTTAAAAACTAGAGAAGAACTATTGAGTCGAGATTATGCCAATAGAGAAGATGCTTATATAACTATTCGTAACTCCTTAAAAAAATTAGGTGATAAATATACTCGTTTTTTAGACCCGGAAGAATTTGAAAGCCTTACTAACCAAACATCAGGGGAGCTTTCTGGTGTAGGTGTACGCATTGAAATTAACGAAAAAACAGGAGTTCTTACGGTAGTTGATGCTTTACCAAACTCTCCTGCCTTAGAAGCTGGTCTAAAATCAGGCGATCAAATTCTGAAAATAGACGAGCAACCAACCTCTTTAATGTCTTTAGAACAAGCTTCAGAAGCAATGCGAGGTGAAGTCGGAACTGATTTGGTACTAGACATTTATCGTCCACAAGAGCAATCTTTTGCTGTTACTTTAACTCGCGCTCAAATAGAAGTTCCTTCGGTTAACTATCAAGTTAAAGAAGAAGATGGTTTGCGTCTTGGTTATATTAAATTAGATGAATTTAGTGCCCATGCCGCCGAACAAATGCAACGGGCCATTGAAAAAATGAGCCAAGACAAAATTTCTGCTTTTGTTTTAGATTTACGGGGTAATCCGGGAGGACTTCTGTTTGCTAGTGTAGATATTGCTAGAATGTGGATGGATAATGGTTTAATTGTACGTACTGTGGATCGTAAAGGTGGCGATCGCGAATTTTCTGCTAATCATACTGCTATAACCGATTTACCTTTAGTTGTTTTGGTTGATGAAAATTCTGCCAGTGCTAGTGAAATTCTCGCCGGTGCTCTTAAAGATAACAAACGAGCGACTATTGTTGGCACTACTACTTTTGGTAAGGGTACAGTACAATCACTCCATTCACTTTCTGATGGCTCTGGTTTAGCGGTTACTATGTCTCGTTATTATCCGCCCAGTGGCATTAGTATTAATAAAAAAGGTATTACGCCTAATATTGCTCAGGATTTGACTAGAGATGATAAAATTCGTTTGAGCAAAAATCCCGGTTTAGTGGCGACAAAAGACGATCCTCAATATGAAAAAGCGATTAACGTCCTGAAAATGATTAATGTCAATCATAAAAATGGTTTAGAATCCATCAGCATCCGATAAATACAAGTTTATAACTGTAGAAGTTTAGGAAAAGAAAATAAGGCTCTTCTAGAGTGGCTATGACAAAATAATAGTAAATAATAGCTATAAAGGTTACTGCATAA
>CAYPSO010000142.1:0-9231 GCA_964413275.1 uncultured bacterium
CTAAGTTTTCTCGTAACCATTGGGCATCTTTTTTTCTATTAGTTTTTACTTCTAATAATCTTATGCCCTTGGGTGGTAAAATACTAATTAAGTTAACTAATTGTTCCCAGTTTTTAATTAAATGATATTCTACTTTATAGGTAGTACATAATTTTTCAAAGTTGATATTTTGAGGTGTGGCAAAATACTCTTCAAAATTATTACCAAAATCAGCAATAGGTAACATTTCAAAAATACCTCCTCCATTATTATTAACTAAGATAATTGTCAAATGTCCTTTCAGTTTTTCTTTTATTAAAAATCCATTGGTATCGTGTAATAAGGCTAAATCTCCTGTTAACATTACTGTCGGCTGGTTTTGATATGCTATTCCTAAAGCCGTTGATAATGTACCATCAATTCCATTAGTACCTCGACTAAAGTAAGGAATAATTTTTTTATTATTTGGTTGCCAAAAAAATTCCATATAGCGAATTGGCATACTATTAGCAATAAATAATGGGGTTTTTTCTGGTAAATATTGAGATAAAATCCATGCTATTTTAGCCTCAAATAAATTATTATTTTGTGATAAATTAGTATTGACATTTTCTCTAACTTTTTTATCTAATTCTAACCATTCTTTAAGGTATTCAGTATAAAATATAGTTTGATTCTCTGGTATTTGTTTGCTAAGTTCTTCTACGGTAGTTCTTATATGTAAACTATGACTATGCAATGGGTCAAAATTGTCTGAGTTGGTCGCAATAATCCAAATCATTGGCTTGATTTTTTCCAACCATTCTCGTAATATTTTACTTGTGGGTATTTCACCAATTAAAATAATTATTTTTACTGTTAATTTATCGGCTAATTCCTGATTTCTTAAAATTAAATCATAGTTAGTAATTAAATTATTATTCAGATGATTATAATTTCTTAAAGGTGAAAGAGCTTCAGCAAGTATAGGATAGTTTAAATATTGAGAAATAAGTGCGATCGCCTGACAATATTCTTCTGGTCGATTCGGTTGCGCTAAACCACCTATAATCAAACCTTTTTCTTCTTGTTTAAACCAACTTAAAGAAAAATCACTTATATTAGTTATTTTGACTTTATCAAATCTTAAATTCTTAAAGAAAATCTCAGTTTTAAAAGTTTCTTGTAAAGCAAATATCTTATCATCAATAACTGGTGCTAAAGGTTCACAAAAAGGTAGATTAATATGTACTACACCCTGATGAGGGAATAAACATCTTTCCCAAGCATAAATAATATTTTGTCGTAGATAATTTAATATTTTTAAATCAGAACTAGGTAAAGATAATTCAGTGTGCCAATTAGGATAATTTCCATATAAATTTATTTGATTTATGGTTTGTCCGGCGTGACAATTTCTTAATTCTGGTGGTCTATCTGCGGTAAAAATTAATAAAGGTACACCGCTATATTTAGCTTCTATTACTGCTGGATAAAAATTAGCCCCTGCTGTACCAGAAGTACAAACTAAAGCGACAGGAATACCTAATTTTTTTGCCATTCCTAAAGCAAAAAAAGAAGCTGAACGTTCATCTAAAATTGAAATAGTTTCTATGGCAGAATGATTAGCAAAAGCAACAATTAAAGGACTACAACGAGAACCCGGAGAAATAATTGCATGGGTTAAACCTAATCTAGATAAAGTTTCAACTAAAATCGACGACCATAGGGTATTAACATTACGAAAATCAAGCATTTTAATAGTTTATTTTTTGTTAAATCAAAACCTTTAAAAGAGATTGTAATTTAAGTTGTACCTCTGCAAATTCTTGATCCGGATTTGAACCTGCAACAATGCCAGCACCAGCATATAATCTTGCCTTATTATCTTTAATTAAAGCGGATCTAATCCCCACAATAAATTCACTATTGCCTTGATAATCAATCCAGCCTAAAGGTGCTGCATAAAGAGAGCGATCGAAAGTTTCATGACGATGAATTTGTTGAAAAGCAAGCTCTGTAGGCAGTCCAGCGACAGCCGGAGTAGGATGAAGTAAATTAACTATATCTAAAGGATTAATATTTCTGGGTAATTGTGAATATATCGGAGTCCATAAATGTTGAATATTAGATAATTGTAGTAGTTGTAAAGCAGCCTTTTGAGGTTTAAGACCAAGACTACCAAGACGCTCTAAAATAAACTCACTAACTACCTGATGTTCCCTTCTTTCTTTACCACTTTTTAATAGTTGTTTAGCAAAAAACTTATCTTCAGTCGTATTTTTTCCACGAGGAGCAGAACCAGCCAAGGCATCAGTAACTAATTGTCTTTTCTTAATACTAATTAAACGTTCAGGACTTGCCCCAACAAAATAACTATCTTCTCCATTGCCAGTTGAAAAAATATAACAGTCAGGATGTGCTTGACGAAGACGATGTAAAGAATCAATGAGAAAAAACTTTTTAGGTAAAGTAACATCTATGGCATGAGCTAAAACAATTTTTCTTAATTGTTGATTAGCAATGAATTTAAGAACTGAAGTAACAGCCGCTTTAAATTCATCACTTTGTTTAAAATTATGTTTAAATTCTTGATGATTATTAAAAGAAATAAAACTACGACTAGACCAATTAATACTACGAAGTTCTTCCGTTATTTTGTTTGTTAATATTTCTATAGAAGTATGTTTTTCGATCGCAACATTAATAAACAAAATATATTGATTATTTTGACGGATAATTTGAAAACGGGGCAGGAAAATTGTGGCACTAGGGAAAGCACCAAAATCTTGGGAAACTGTAGGAAAAAATGTAAAAGTACAGAAAAAATAAGGATTAATATTGGACAGATTTGTATTACCCGTACGAATAATTTTTTTCAAACAACTATGAATAAATTTTTTGCTTTCTAAAAAACGATCGCTGGAATTAGTAGTTAAATATTCAGCAGCACCATAGGCCGCAATTGCCTCATCTTTACTCGGATTTTCCCAATAAAAATGAAATTGATCGGGCTTTAGTAAAGACTGTAAAACAGCTAAGGGATCAATAGGAGAGATTTGTTGAGCAAAACTAACAATCCGTCGCCCCTCGTTTTCCAATAAATTTTCCTGACAATGAGCAAGAAAAGAATAAAGTTCCTTTTCATCTTCAAACAAATTTGTATTACAAGATATAACTGGCATGGAAGAAGACAAGATAAAGTTTTTTATAATATGTAAATTTGAAACCAATCTTAATAATATATGTTTAAGGTGTAGTATTATCCTGTTTATCTAGTTTCTCTCAAGTGTAAAAACTCGATAAATACAATAAAATTTTTAATGATGGAGACAAGTATAATAACTTCCAAAAATAAATTATGGTTGGCTGCAATTAAGCCTCCCATGTATAGTGTGGCTATTATGCCTATTATTATAGGCACAGCCGTAGCTTTTGGCCAAACTCAAATTTTTCGACCAGAAATATTTTTTACTTTCCTCACTGGGGCAATTTTTATTTTAGCTTGGGAAAACATTAGTAATGATGTTTTTGACTCAGAAACAGGTATTGATAAAAATAAGGCACATTCTGTGGTAAATCTGACTCAAAATAAAACCTTAACCTTCTGGCTCGCTAATTTTTGTTTAACTGTTGGTATTTTAGAAATTTTAGTTATTTCTTGGTGGCAAAAAGATTTAACAGTATTAGGATTAATTCTTCTTGCCTGTTTTTTTGGCTATATTTATCAAGGGCCACCTTTTCGTTTAGGCTATCATGGATTAGGGGAAATTATCTGTTTTATCGCTTTTGGCCCTGTTTCTATTAGTGCAGTTTATTATTCCCAAACTCAACATTTTTCTTTAATCAGTTTAGCCACCTCAATAATTTTGGGAATTACCACTTCAATTATTCTCTTTTGCTCGCATTTTCATCAAGTGGAAGATGATTTAGCCGCCGGGAAGCGATCGCCCATAGTCCGTTTAGGCACAGCTAAAGGTGCTACACTTTTAACTTGGTTTACTCTCAGTATTTTTCCTTTTAGCCTCATATTTGCCCTTATCGGTTATTTTCCCCTCCCGACATTGATTATTTTTGCTAGTCTTCCCTGGGCAGTGCAATTAGTCCTTCATGTGCAAAAATATCATCAACAACCAGAAAAAGTTAGTAACTGTAAATTTATTGCCGTAAATTTCCATTTTATCAGTGGAATTTTGCTTGCTTTAGGATTTATTCTACCTAACTTAATTTAAAACCATTTTATAAATAAAAAATTTACTTATTATGATTGTTGCCATTACTGCTTTAAAAGGCGGAGTCGGAAAAACAACCACAGCCATTCACATAGCAGCTTTTTTACAAACCCTAGCACCTACTCTGTTAATAGATGCCGATAGAAATCGCTCTGCTCTAGTTTGGTCAAAAGAAGAAAAATTACCTTTTATGGTGGCTTCTCAAGCTGGCTCTCATAATTTGATTAAACGATTTGAAAACATCGTTATTGATATGAAAGCCCGCCCTGAAGGTGACGATTTAAAAGATTTAGTAGATGGTAGCGATTTTATCATTCTTCCTACTACTCCTAATCACCTAGATTTAGATGCTACTTTAAAAGCAATTGACATTTTAAAACCTTTACAAGCAAAATTTAAAGTTTTATTAACCAAGGTTGACTCTCGTACCATTAGTGGTAGAGAAGCTCATAAATTTCTTAAAGAGCATGAAGTACCTGTTTTTAAAGCAGAAATTCCTAAATTAGTCGCCTTTGAAAGAGCTCCTCAAAGAGGTGTAGTTGTTCGAGATTACCCCGATGAGCGTGCTAAACTAGCCTGGAAACAATATCAAGCAGTTGGTAAAGAACTTATTAAATAGTTAGCAATTAGCTGTTAGCTTTTATCATTTACCATTTATCTTTAAATAGTTAATAAACCCTATTTGCTATTCCTTATTCCTATGACAGAAATACCTAATTTAGAAAGTTTAGAATATTTACCTTATCTTAATGATGAAGGCATAATCGATCCAGATTTAGAAAGAAAAATAGGAGTGTATGCCGTTTTTGACTCGAAAAAAAAATTGCAATTTATTGGTTATTCCCGTGATATTTATTTAAGTTTAAAACAGCATTTAATTAGACAACCAGAACAATGTTATTGGCTAAAAATAGAAACAATTACTAAACCTAGTCGTAAAATTTTAGAAGATATACGCCAAGCTTGGGTAACAGAAAATGGCGATTTTATTATAGATGAAGATAAATGGAATCAAGCTATAGATGCTAAATTAGACATGACTCAAGCAGACAAAGAAGAATACAATAAATTAGAAGAACTAGGACAAATTAAATTATTAAAAAAAATAGCTAGAAAAAAAGAAGCAGAAATTATTAAACAATTAGAAAATCGTGGCGTAAAAATGGAAATTCGTTTTAATCCTAAACTAAAAGAAAAAGGATTATTAGACCTTAAATAAATTACATAAGACTTCTTGCAGAAGCGAGTCGTAGTGGACTGTTTCAGTTAAAAGTGTGCATTAGTAGGGTGGGCAATGCCCACCAAATCATAAAGACAATCAAAATTCTATTGCCCTATTTTAGTTGAAACAGTCCACTAGGGTGGGTTAGGTGAAGATCAACCTAAAAAATAAACCCAAATAAATTAATCCACCGTAACCCACCATAGGAATTTTGTAAATAAATAAAAATTTATCCGTATTGATAAAAATATCTAAAAGCAACAGAATCTAAATAATCAACCTCAAAACAAAATTTAAGGATTATCATAGATCAGTAATAATTTTTAACAAATTACTATATTAAATTCCTTTGCTGTGATGAAAACCCAATTGTTAAATAATCGGTATCAAATTTTGCATACCATTGGTAGAGGTGGTTTCGGCGAAACCTTTCTGGCTGTTGATAATCATATGCCTTCAGCGAGAAAATGCGTCATCAAACAACTAAAACCCCTAATACAAGAGCAAGAAGCAGAACAATGGGTTAAAGAGCGTTTTCAACGGGAAGCAGCTATTTTAGAAGACTTAGGAGAACATGAATCGCAAATTCCTCGACTTTTCGCCTATTTTTCCGAAGGAAATAATTTTTATCTAGTTCAAGAATGGATTCAGGGCATGAATCTTCAACAAATATTTCAACAACAAGGTATATTTCCAGAAGAAAAAGTCAGAACAATTTTAAAAAGTTTATTACCAGTATTAGAATACGTCCACAGTAAAAAAATAGTACATCGAGATATTAAACCAGAAAATATTATTCTTCGTAATACTGATAATTTACCTGTTGTAATTGATTTTGGCGCAGTTAAAGAAGCCATGGCTACAGTAATTCATACTAACGGCAATTCTCCCTTTTCTATAGGTATTGGAACTCCGGGATATATGCCTTCAGAACAAGCGGCGGGGAGGCCGATTTATTCTAGTGATTTGTATAGTTTAGGTTTAACTGCCCTATATTTATTAACAGGAAAAACACCCCAAGATTTAGAAACAGATTCTCGCACAGGAGAATTTATTTGGCAAAAATCTTTAAACAATATTAATCCTAATTTAGCTTCAGTTATTGGTAAAGCAATCAGATTTCATCCCAGAGATCGTTTTGCTTCGGCTCAAGAAATGTTAAAAGCTCTTAACTTTAATTCTGTGGTAAAAACTGTGGCGATGACTCCCCAGTATCCTACCAGAAAAACACCCCAAACTGTCTCTAAAACAAGATTATATCAAGAAGAACCAGAAACAAATAAACCTAATTTTTGGATCATACTTTTATTTATCTTAGGAATTATTGGGGGTTCATTATTAGGAGTAGGTGTGGTAGTTTGGCAAACCCAAAATCAACAGGCAATCTCTCCTTCAAAAGAAATTAAACCAGAAAAACAAAATCCTCCTCCAGAAGTTTTTCCAGAGGAAGAAACTCCTATTACTCCTGAAAATACTACTCCTCCAGAATCTGAAAATCCTTTAACACCAGAAGTTATCTTTCCTCCAGAGTCCGAAAATAATAACCCTTCAGAATCCGAAACTCCCACTACTCCTGAAAATAACAATCCTCCAGAATCCGAAACTCCAAATGTTGAGCAACCACCTGAAAATAATCAAACCATTACTAATGTACCAATCATAGTTACAGGAACTTCTAAAAACCAGATTATTAATTTATTAGGAAATCCTACTTCTATCAGTCAGGGTTATTGGCCTAATACCGAAGCTATTCTTTACAAAAATTACGTACAAAATCAATTGGATTTAGGCTACATCGTTGATAGTGCAAGTGGTCAATTACGTCAAACAGAAGTTTCTTTTGCTGCTAATAATGATTTAGGTTTAATGGAAAATACCTTGAATGGATTATTACAAGGTAATATGTCAACGACAATTAAAACAGGATTAGCAGAAGTATATAATGGTGAAATAGATTTACGCTCCTTTAGTGCTGGTAATTTGAAAGGAATGATTCAACGTCAAAATGGCAATCATATCTATATCGCTGTTTGGGATAGCGAGTTTCACTAATTGAGATTCAAAATTGCTCAGTCAATTCGATTTAATTCTCTCCAAGCAGCTTTCCAAGCTGATGGTAGTTTTTGGGACATCCTTTTGACTTTCTTCCAGCTTTTAATAAAATGTTGTTTAATTTTTGATAATTTTTCAGCTAGAACGAACTTTCTTTTATTGACATACTCTCACCGTCAAGCTACGCTGTGACGGGAGATTCTTAAATTCACATTTAAGAGTTCCTGTTTCAGAGACTGGTAACTAGGCAAAGCCCCCGTCCCCTCGTCTCCACAGGCGTTTTCTGATACGCCATGCCCTAGCGTATTTTCTTCTATTCCACGATTTCTGATAACTTGTGCCGCCGCCACGTCACGATGAGTTTTATACCCACAATTAGGACAATTGTGTTCTCGTTCTGAAAGTAGTTTCTTACCAGTATAAGAACCACAATTAGGGCAGATTTGAGAAGTATAATTCTTGTCAACTTCTGCGACGAAAACATATAGTTTCCATGCCACCCATTTTAGAATGGTTACAAATTGTCCAAAACTAGCATCGAGACAATGTTTAGATAACATTCCTTTAGCCCATGACCGAAAATCAATATCTTCAATAAATATTGATTGTGCTTGATCGCAGAGATGATGGGCTAACTTAAAATGCCAGTCTTTTCGAGTATCAGAAATTCGTTGATGTAATCTAGCTATTTTTTGGTTTAACTTGTGGCGATTATTTGACCCTTTTTGCTTATTTCTTAATCTACGCTGTAGCAATCTCAGCTTACGATGTAGTTGATTTAAGAATCGGGGTCTATCCACAAGTTCACCATCACTGGTAGCTAAGAATTTATCTAAGCCCAAGTCAATTCCTATTGGATGTCCATGAAGCGGAACATCTGGAATATTAACATCCAACTGCATTGAAAGCATTATGAAATAACCACTAGCTTTCCTAACAATTCTGGCTTGTTTGATTGTAAAACCTTCAGGAATGTCTCTTGATTTTCTAAATTTAACCCATCCTAATTGAGGCAATTTAATTTGATTGCCTTCCATACAATTTTTAAGCATTTGAGGATACACATAAGACCGCATCCGATACTTATTTTTAAAGCGAGGAAAACCCAACTCTTTAGACTGCATATCAGCAAAAGCTCTGTCTAAAGTTCTTAAAACTTGCTGTAAGACTTGAGCGTTGATGGACTTCAGTATCTCGTTAGTTTTCTTGGCGAATGTTAAAGCCTTGGCTTGATTGTGGTAATTAGGATAAGGAGTCTCAGCAGGGATAATATATTCTTGCTGTATTGAACAAGCATTAACAGGTGATTTACGAGAATTTAACCAATCCTTACGTTCTCTTAAAGCATAATTCCAAACGGAACGGCAAACATTTAAGGTATGTTCAATTACCTCAATTTGCTGTTGGTCTGGTATTAACTTGTACTCGTAAGTCAGGGTTAGCATTTTTCGACCTTTTGTTAGTGCTTATTTTTTAGTTTAACATAATCTACACAGAACATCAACCTGTGTAAGTGGATGCTGCACGGGGCGTACAAGCTTCTGAGGAGACCTCAGAAGACAGCCCCTTGACTTGCGAGGTCTCCTCGCAAGGCCAGCAGCACCAAGAAGCAGTGCTTCGCAGTCCGAACTTTATTGGCAAAAATTCATGAGGTGCTGTCTGCGTGGGTTTCCCGCGCAGTTTAAACGCGCCGTCTCACCGCTAACCTTCGGTATCGGGTAAGGTTCGAGAGTCACCTCTCTCCCCTCCCCTAAGAACCGTGCGTGA
>CAYPSO010000143.1:0-9231 GCA_964413275.1 uncultured bacterium
TTGACCTTAAAAGCATTAACATATAAGGTTTTCAAGGTGCATTTGCGCGAGACAAGTAAATTATAACTCAGAAATGGACATATGACAAGTAAAAAATCGCTGAAATATTGATTGGATAAGGTGCGCAACCCTCTCACCAATAAGATCGCCCAAACATCAATACTATTAAGGTTTATAGGGATTTTTAAGTATGCCTTCATTTCTACACCCCCTCTCCCGCGCATCAAATAGAGCTTGTTGAAGGAAGAAAGTTTCCCGAAGCTTATTTTGTTGAACTAAACTCCCTCTCCTGACTAAGCTCTTGCATATTTAAATTGCTAGTTTAGAGAGTAGTCAGAAAGAGGGAAAAGCGAAAAGCTAACAGCTAAAAGCTAAAAGCTAACAGCTAACCCTAATTTCTTTATACTTTAGCTACATTGGCAAATTTTATTTTCAAATAGTCATCTTCCATTTTTGCTCCTGAAGGAGTGAGTGCTGCTAAAGCTTGGGGTAAAACTAAATTACGGCGATGGTTGCCAATTCTAATATTTAGTTCATCTCCAGTTTTATTTAACTGAACTTGTTGTTTAGGGATGCCGGGTAAATATAATTCTAAACTATAATTAGCACCATCCGGTACTATTTTAATTGTTTTTTCTTGATAATAAACTTGAGCAGGATCTTCATCTTGATAAAGGGTTTCTTTTAATCTTTCCAAGGCTTCTAAACCACACATTTCTTCAGAATAAAGAGGTACTTCTTTAATAGGTAAAGGATGAAAATTATCATAAATTTCTTGTTTATGAATTTGCTGATTATCTTTCCATTTTTTGAAAAATGGATCGTTAACTTCATCGGGAATAATTCTATTGGCTACGACTAAATCTGTGGAAACATTATATAAACTCAGATAAGCATGGGCGCGTAAAGATTCTTTAATTACCATTTTTTCTGGATTCATTACTAAACGCACTGTGGTTTTACTATTATCTGTTAAAACTTTTTCTAATTCTTCGATTTGTTCGTAAAACTCATAGGGTGCATCCATTACTTCTTTATCAGGAAGAGAAAAACCGGCAATGGGGCGGAAAAATGGTTCAACCAATGGCCTTAAGGCAACAGACATTCCTTGTAAAGGTTTGTAAAAACGTCTCATATACCAGCCGCCAACTTCGGGAAGACTCAACAATCTTAAGGCTGTACCTGTGGGCGCTGAATCAATAATTAAAACGTCAAAATCCCCTTCGTCATAGTGTCTTTTCATGCGTACTAAACCAAATATCTCATCCATTCCGGGGAGAATGGCGAGTTCTTCAGCTTGGACTCCATCTAATCCTCTAGCTTGCAACACTTGAGTAATATATCGCTTGACTGCTCCCCAGTTTCCTTCTAATTCCATGAGTGCGTCTAATTCTGCACCCCAAAGATTAGTTTTTACTTTAATGGGATCGTGTCCTAATTCTAGGTCAAAACTGTCGGCGAGAGAATGGGCTGGATCGGTGCTTAAAACAAGGGTTTTATAGCCTAATTCGGCACAACGCAAACCTGTTGCCGCAGCGACGGAGGTTTTACCCACTCCCCCTTTACCAGTCATTAAAATTACTCGCATTATTTATGTCCTAGCTTAAAAAAAATTTACATTACTTTACTTTATTCTAATTCTTTTTGTTATTTGTTATTTGTTAGCTGTTAGCGATTAGCGATTAGCTTTTAGCGATTACTTATTGCTTATTAAAGTAGGGGCAGAATATATCCTGCCCCTACTGACTACTGATTACTGATTACTTTTTAACTGAAAAGCGGTTAGCTTTTACAGCAGTTTTCAAATGAATTGACATCAAAGTACGATTCTTGATGCCCCCTAAATCCCCTCTGTAAAACTGTAATATCCGCTAATTCTCCCTAGAATTGGGGGGTAAGGGGGGCGAAAACTGCTGTAAATGTTGTTTAATAACGTCCCAGATGGAACAATCCCAATAATCTATATGGGAGATAATCAGGTTATCTTGGTTAAGTTGTAGTTCACTTCTACCCGAAATAGCGATCGCAGGTTTCCAAGGTAAGGGGGTTTTCCAGTGAAGTGTCCATTTAGTATGAATAGTATTTTTTTCTTGATCGATATTATGTAATTCCATCTTAATTTCTTGAAACCAAGTTGCCATGAAATTAATCATTTTTTTGTAGCGTTTTATGCCTATAAATTTGTTAAGTGGATCTTGAAAATAAACTTTATCTGCATAAATATTATAGTTTTGATTTTTGGGAAATTGCTGATAATCTTGTTTAAGTATTTCTATTATTTGATTTGTCATGTTTAATTATTTATTTTACTGTTTTCTTTAGGAATACTGATAGTAAAATCTGTAAATTTATTGAGTTCGCTATTTACTTTTATCATCCCAGAATGCTCTCTAACAATAATATCATAAGCAATAGATAAACCAAGTCCTGTACCTTCATTGGGTGGTTTAGTTGTGAAAAATGGTTCAAATATTTTCTTTTTAGTTTCTGTGGTCATACCCACACCATTATCATGTATCTCAATTTCTCCTCTATCAGAATAATGTTTAGTTTTTATAACTAATTGTGCGCTAAATTCTTGTTCTTGTTGTTGTTTTTTATTCATCGCTTGACAAGCATTATTAATAATATTTATACATACTCGACTAATATTTTGGGATGCTACAGGAATTAGGGGCATATCTGGATCGTATTCTTCATGAATAGTAACTCTAAAATCAGGATTGCTGGCTCTAAAACTATGATAAGAAAGCTTCAAAGCTTCCTTAACAATTTTATTCAAATTATTAGGAGTTTTTTTGCTGGTTTCACTGCGAGAGTGCATTAACATTTCTTCAATTATATTATTAGCTCTTTGTCCATTTTGATAAATTTCTTCAGAATTACGTTTGAGATAAGATAAGGATTCTTCAATTTCTTCTCGTTTTTCTTGTTCTAATTGAGATAAAAACGGATTAATTTCTTCTTCGATTTCTTCAGCTAAATTAATCGAAAGTTGGGAAAGAGTATTAACAAAATTTAAGGGATTTCTTAATTCATGGGATACTCCCGCAACTAAATTTCCTAAAGCAGCCATTTTTTCAACTTGAATCAATTGGGTTTGGGCGGTTTGTAATTTCTCTATGGTTTTAGCTAATTCTTGAGTTTGAATTTGCAATTGTAGTTCTTTTTCTTTGAGCATACTAATATCCCTAGCTTCGGAGATTAATTCAACTACAGTGCTTTCTTCATCGAAAACAGGCTTAATGGAAACATCGAGGGTTATAGGAGTATTATTTATATCTAAAAACTCAACTTCTTCACGGGTAAAATGTCCTTTTGCTGCTTGCTGAATCATTGTTTGAATTTGTTTCTGAATTTGATGGGAAGAGTTAAACCAAGCTGTTTCCCAAAAATAATAACCAACTACTTGGGAAAGTTGTAAATTCATGGAACTTAAAGCAGTTTGATTAACATTAGTAACAATGCCTTCTGGTGTTAATAAACCTGTGAATTGAAAGGTATTATTAAAAATAGCTTTAAAAATACGTTCGCTTTCTTGTAAAGCTCTAGTACGTTGAATAACTTTTTGTTCTAAATCTTCGTTATGTTCTTGCAAAATCCGTAAATTTTCATTGCGTAAATATTTTAGTTTAATGTGGGTTTTAATCCGAGCGAGTAACTCATCTCTAGAAATTGGTTTAGTTAAATAGTCGTTAGCTCCCGCATTAAAACCAATGACTTTATCTTTTACTTCACTTTTAGCTGTTAACAATAAGATAGGTAATTCAATTTCTGAAAAATATAATCTCAGTCGTTGGGTTACTTCATAACCCGTCATTTTCGGCATCATGACATCTAAGAGAATAATATCAGGTCTTAAGCCATTATCAATGAGAGAAATTGCTTCTACTCCATCATTAGCTTGGATGATTTCGTAGTTTTGTAAGGCTAAGTTATTGAGTAACACTTGACGATTAATAGGTTCATCATCAACAACTAAAACTTTAACTAATCCTTCTATTAATGATTTTGCTGGCAGAGTTTCGGTAATTTTTTCTCCGTCTAATTCTGAAGAAAGTAAATCTATTCTATGGGGAATAATTTCTGCTTTGTTAAGTATAGTTTCTGTAGATATGGGCAAGGTAAAAGTAAATTGAGAGCCTTTACCAACTTCTGAGCTAACAGATATAGTGCCGCCATGTAATAATACTAATTGCTTAGTAATGGCTAGTCCTAAACCTGTGCCTCCATATTGCCGAGCAGTAGAGCCATCTCCTTGTTCAAATAATTCAAAAATACGCTCTAGTTTATCTTCTGGGATACCTATACCTGTGTCAGATATGGTAATTACTATTTCTTTGGTTTCGATAATTTCTGCGGTAATTGTTATTTCTCCAGATTCTGTAAATTTAATGGCGTTACCAATTAAGTTATGTAAAATCTGTTGCAATCTATTTTCGTCGGCATAGGCTAAGGGAAATTCTGGAGGAATATAGTTAATAACGTCTATATTTTTTTGCTTAATTAGGGTGTGGTTAAAAAACAAAACTATCTCAGTAATGACGCGAAGATCTACAGGTTTTTTCTGTAGCTCGATGCTTCCATATTGTATTTTAGAAAAATCTAAAATATCATTAACCAGTGTTACTAATCGGTGACTACTCTGGGTAATCATCAAAAGGTTATGTTTTTGTATCTGAGTTAAAGTACCAGTAGCACCTTCAAGCATGGATTCGGCTAAACCAATCATACCGTTGAGGGGAGTGCGTAATTCATGGGATGTATTGGCTAGAAATTCGTCTTTTAGTCGATCTAATTTTTGTAATTCTTTATTTTTCTGTGCTAATTCTTGATTGAGTTTTTCTTCTTGGGTTTTTTGTTGTTCTAAAGATAAAAAAGACTGTTGAATTTGTCTGGCCATTTTATTAAATGTATCAGCTAAAATTCCTAATTCATCCTGACGATTATTTTCTACTCTTTTATCTAAATCACCTTGAGATAAGGCTAAGGATGTTTTGGTTAGTTGAGTAATAGGTTGAATTAGTTGCTCTGCTAAAAGCCAAGTTAAAATGGTGACAATTATTACTGATACTATGGCGACTGTAATGGAAATATAGGTGAGATTTCTTTCCTGAGCTAAAAGCTCTGCTTTGGTTTGTAAGATTATGATACCCCAACGATTATTTAACCTTTCTACATGGGAAATCCATTCAATGTCATCTTCATCAGTGAAGGAAAATGAGCCTTGATTATTCTCTTTAAGATAAGCAACGGGAGGATAGTAGCTCAGATTTACTAATTTTTCGGTACTGAATAATTTAGAGTTGGGATATTCACGGTTAGGATAGGCTAATACTTGCCCTTTTTCATCCACCAGAAAGGCATAGCCAGTTTTGCCTAAACTTATGTCGCTAACAAATTTACTTAAATCTGTAATTAGGCTGCCAATGACAACCACACCTTTGACTAAATTAGTATCATATCGAGAAATTGGGGCAAAATTATAATATTGATGTTTTCTCGCTACCACTAAGCGAATTGCTTGAAAGGTGACATATTCAAGATTTTCTCCGGGGGGTAAGCCCGCATGAAAATCAGACTTAAATTTAAGCACTGTATCGGCGGTTTTTCGGGTGTAGGTGTCGTTTATTTCTCCTGAATAAAATCCCAAAGTCTGCAACATGGTTTGTATTTCACCAATTAATTTGTGGCGATCGTTAATTTTAAAGTCTGGAATAGCTAGAATAGGCTTGGAGAAAACTATGGCAGGAAAACCTGTAGTCCTCGAAATCAAAGCTTGATGATTCACTTCAAAACCATTAACTGCCGCTTTAAACCATTCTCTATCGGCATAATTAATGTTGTCAAAGTTTCTTCCCGTGGCATCAGTAATGACATTACCTTTTAAATCAGTTGTTAGAGCTAAATAAAAATCTGGTTGTCGGTTTTGCATGGTTGCAATTAGGGGAGGTAATTGTCTTTGTGCTTCCATGCTGATGATATTAGGATCATCTCGTAATGCACTAAGGGTAAATAAATTCTTTTGATACCATTGGGAAATACTTACATCTAATGATGCTGCTTTTAATGCCATGGTTTCTTTAGCTTCTTGGCGAATAATAGCAGCACCTCTTAAACTAGTGTACCAAATAGCAGCTAACATGGGTGGAATTACACCCACTAAAACTAGACCAACTATTCTTAGTTTTAAACTACGCAAGAATAGCTTTTGCATTTTTAATTTCCACTCCCTAAGTATCATAATTTTTAGCGGTTAGCGGTTAGCGGTTAGCGGTTAGCGGTTAGCGAATAACTATTAACTATTGATTCGCTCTAAGTAACTCGGTGGCAGCTTGAGCATCTAGAGGGCGAGCAAAAAGATAACCTTGTCCTAATTTACAATCTAAATCTAGGAGCATTTTTAATTCTTTTTCTGTTTCAATGCCTTCGGCGGTAATATCACAATCTAAACTATTGGCTAAAGCAATAATCATTTCGACAGTGGCATATTGTTGAGGATTAGTTGTCATATTACGGATAAAACTGCGATCGATTTTTAGGTTATCAATGGGAAATTCATGTAAACGACTCAAGGATGAATAACCCATACCAAAATCATCTATAGAAATTCCTATACCCATGTCTCGCAGTTGGCATAATCTTTCTATTTGTAGGGTAAGATTTTCGAGTAAGCAACTTTCTGTTATTTCTACTTTAAAAACATGGGCTGGTAAACCTGATGAGGCGATAATCTCTTGAATTTGAGGAACAAAATCCCTTTGTTTGAGTTGCACTGGTGAAACATTAATACTTAAAAATAAAGGAAGATTAGGAAATTCTTTACTCCAATATTGTAATTGCCGACAAGCTTCTTGGAATAACCATAAACCGATGGGATTAATTAACCGTGTTTCTTCAGCCACTGGAATAAATAAGGCAGGAGATATTAAGCCTCGCTCTGGTTGTCGAGAGCGTAGTAATACTTCAAATCCTTGGATTTTTCTGGTTTGTAGGGATACTATGGGTTGATAGTAATTTAAAATATAACAACTGCCTAATGCTTCACGAAGTTCTTTTTTTTGCGATCGCAAAAGTACCTCAAACCCTTTAATATCCCTTGTTTCCAGAGAAAGGGTTGGTTGACATTCATTAATTAAATGGGCATTAGCCAAGGCTTGACGAAGGCCATTTTCAATATTTAATCTTTCTACAATCTCTGATTGCATAGTATTGTCAAAAACCTCATAGGTAACTTCGGGTTTTTTCTTAGCTCGATACATGGCAATGTCAGCATCCCGCAGAATTTCTTCTGGTTTGGCATAACCGTTACTACAATAGGTGATACCGATACTAGCTTGATTATAAAAAGGATACTCATCTAAATTAAAAGGCTTTTCTAATTTCTGAGCTATTTTCTCCGCAAGTTTAATCGCATCTTCTCGATTTTTAATATTTTCAATTAAAATAGCAAATTCATCTCCGCCTAAACGTGCGATTATTCCTTCTCCATTCAGACAAGTTTTTAAACGATGGGCAAATTGCTGAAGTAATCTATCACCAACTATATGTCCTAAAGTATCATTAATTACTTTGAATTTATCTAAATCTAAAAAAAGGATTGCATATTGATATTCGACATTTTTAGATTTAATCTCAATTACTCGCTCTAACTGCTGCATAAATAAGGCTCTATTACCTAGATTCGTTAAGCTATCATGATAGGCGAGATATTCTAATTGCTCTTGGGCGAATTCCAGTTTCTGCTGCTTCAACTTAATCATATTCAGGTGCTTGAGGGTTTTATTCACTGTTATTTTTAAGTCTTCGAGATTAATTGGTTTTATCAAAAAGTCAAAAGCCCCCAGATTCATGGCTTTGCGAATATTATCTACATCTCCATAGGCAGAAACAACCACTGATTTAATTTTTTCTTCAAAAGTAGATAATTTTTCCAATAAAGTTAATCCATCCATTTCTGGCATATTCAAATCTGTCAAAACCATATCCACATCTATGCCAGAATTAAGTTTTTCTAAGGCTTGAACTCCATTTTCTGCAAAATAAAAGACGAATTGCTTATTTTTTATTTGTTTTCTGAAATTTTGCTGGATTACATATTCGAGTAATGGTTCATCATCAACGACTAGGATAGAAATGGATTTATGGTTGTTGTTTGTTTCCATAGTGTGAGTGGAGACTTGTAGTAAATTAATATAGGATACTTTGACTTATATTTTTGATTATATTATCAAAATAAGCAATGAATTTTACTCTATTTTAGCGAAAAATAAAGATTATGCTATCCTTTATTAAGGATTATTTTTTATTTGTTTTCAATTAAGATATTCTTAGATAAAGGTTTTTTATTTTTTAAACTATAGTTATTATTTGTTATTAATTTTTCTAAATTTTTAATTCTTTTTTCTGGATTGGGATGAGTTGCTAAAAAAGAAATATTTATTTGTTGGTTTTTATTTAATCTGATAAAAAAATCTGTTGCTCCCGCTACATGACCGTAGTTTTTATTAAGTAAATCTAAACCAAATTCATCAGCTTTGAGTTCTTGATATTGAGAATATTGAGCATTACCAATAGTTTCTGCTGCTATTTGTAATGAACCAAAATCACCCAAAAAATAGGCGATCGCACTTCTTAATAATAACATTTTACCCAGACTACGTAAATGATCTCTATTAGCAAAATGTCCTAATTCATGGGCTAAAATCATCATCAGTTCATTTTCTGACTCAACTTCAGCAAGTAAACCTTGATAGATAATAATAGTATCCCCCGGAATAGCTAAAGCATTCACAGTATCTTCGGGGAGATATAAAATTTTATAATCCCTATCACTTTGCTCGCTTAAATTATTTTCTAATTTATCTAAAAGCTTATTTAAACTTTCTTGAACTAGAGAATTTTCTGCTTGTTTTTCATAAATAGGAACAATTACAGAGCCTAATTTTTGTTCCCAACGATGGGGAATTAAAACAATTAATTTATCAAAACTCCAATTAATTAAAGCTAAACCACTTATAATCAAACTTGAAAAAAGTAAAATTATAATTAATAATTGACGATTACTTGGCTCAGGATTTTTATTATTTGTCATTAGTTATTTGTTAGCAGTTAGCGATTAGCAATTAGCGGTTAGCTTTGTTACTATTACTTTCATAATTCATAACTCATCCTTACCTATTACCTATTACCTATTACCTCTTACCTATTACCTCTTACCTCTTACCTCTT
>CAYPSO010000144.1:0-9220 GCA_964413275.1 uncultured bacterium
GATTGGATTATAGATTTAGGCCCAGAAGGGGGTTTTCGAGGAGGAGAAATTATTGCTTCTGGTACTCCTGAAGATGTGTCAAATTCATCCGTTTCTTATACCGGAAAATATCTGAAAAGTATTTTAACTCTTGAGAAAGTTTGATTCAGTTATCAGTAGCATATCTTAAAGCATTGAGCAGTTAACGCCATACCTAAAAATTCATTAGTAGTTTCATCTAATCTTCTGTTGCTCCTGCTTCGAGTAAAAGTTGGATAATTTGAGGATTACCTACTTTTTTAGCTAAACTAAGGGCAGTATTTCCTTGATTATCTTTAATGTTAATATCTGAACTAGCAGATATTAAAAGTTTAATTATCTCTACATTTCTAGCTTCTATAGCTTTAATTAGAGAAGTTTTTCCACTATCTTTTTCTTGAATATCAGGATTTGCTCCTGCTTTTAGCAGAATAGGAACTACGGAGATTCGATTATACTTACAAGCTCTATGTAATGCAGCCTCACCACTAGAGCCTGGCATTTTAACCATGACATTAACATTCTTCAGTCTCCTCGTCATCAGGAAAAGTAGCTGTTGCATACTGTAAAGTATAGGCAACCAAGTCGAGTTGATCCTGCTCTGTCCAAGTATCGCTATCATCAATAACAGCGATATTTTTTTCAACCAGACCGTTAAGGATTAGTGATGCTAACTGAAGCCTTTCAGATGGCGAGAGGGTAGAGATGACCTGTGTATAAATTTCTTGGATAGTTGCCTGCATAAAGTAATCCTCCTATACTTAATTATCTTACGACACCACTACACCAATAAAAAAGTTTATCTAGTAAGCGTAACAGCTAACTAGACGAAAAGTTGTCATAGTTTTAAATGATGATTAATACTTTTTATTTTAGTTAGAAGATTTTTGCCATAATTGCGTTTAACAGGAAAATTGCTGTAAATACTTCTAGTCAGATTTATTTTGAGAGGATCTTACCAAAGTAGGATAAAATGTAATCTAGGCTACAATTTAGTTTTTTCTACAGCATTACAAGTAATTCTATGACACCAGAACAATATCAACAAAAAATGCAAAAACGCAAGGAAATCCAAGAAAAACGCCTTGCAGAAGCGTCTAGGCATAAAGGCTTAATTGTTGTCAAAACAGGTAATGGCAAGGGTAAAACAACCTCAGCTTTAGGGATTGTTTTACGTTCTTTGGGTCATGGTTATCGAGTGGCAATTGTGCAATTTATTAAGGGAGCATGGGAGCCAGCCGAAAAAGCAGTATTAGGCCAATGGTCGCATCAATTAGATTTTCATGCCATGGGAGAAGGATTTACTTGGGAGACACAAGATAAGGAAAGAGACACCCAAAAAGCTAATGAAGCATGGTTAAAAGGATTGGAATATATTCGTAATCCTGAATATAAATTAGTATTATTAGATGAGATTAATGTTGCTTTAAAATTAGGGTATTTATCAATAGAAAATGTTTTAGCAGGATTAGCTGAAAAACCGAATGATTCCCATGTGATTTTAACAGGTAGAGGTGCGCCTCAAGAATTAATAGATCGAGCAGATTTAGTCACAGAAATGAAGTTAATTAAGCATCCATTTAAAGAACAAGGAATTAAAGCCCAAGCTGGAATTGAATTTTAAGAGAGTTCAGAAGTAGGGCTTGCTGAATAAAGATAAAATCCTTGTAAATCAATATTTTCAAAGGTACAAAAGAAAAATAAAATGAACGGTACTCACGGGAAAGGATGTAATACAAAAGTTAGCTCCCCTGAAATTTTTTGCTCTCTGTTAATTGTGCTATTATAAGTACAGATATAAGTACCTAAGTTCTTTATGTTAGCTAAACAAACCAACTATACCAATTTGCGCCAAAACCTAGCATCTGTTTTAGATGAAGTTATTGAAGACAGGGGATGTGTGATAGTTAGTCGAACAGGGAAAGAAGATGTAGCAATCATAGCTGCGGCGGAACTTTCTAATATGATGGAAACTCTCCATTTATTAAAATCACCTGCTAATGCTAAAAAACTGTTTGCTGCTATGGAAAGAGCAGACAAACTTGAAGGAGTTCAAGTAGAATCTCAAAGCTTGGAACAACTTTGTGAGGAATTAACAGTTGACGAATAGAGCGGTGATTTTTGATTCCCAATTTAGAGAAGATTTGCGTTGGTGGTTTAGTAAAGATAAAAAAGCAAGTGAGCGCATTTTAAATCTAATTGAAGCTAATATTTTAAATCCTTTTGAAGGTATTGGAAAACCAGAACATCTTAAATATTTTTCAGGATCAAGATGGTCGAGACGAATTACTCAAGAACATAGATTAGTATATCAAGTAAGCTCAGATAAAATCATTTTCTTACAGTGTAGATATCACTACGAGTAACTGATGTTACGCAAAATCAAAATAATTGATTAAGATCAATTTCCATTTCTAACTTGTTGGCGAATCTTGATAGTGGCATTATTATGCTCTCTTAAAGTTTTACTAAAAACATGAGTGCCATCATAACGAGCTACAAAATATAAATAATCTGTTTTTTCAGGATTGAGAGTTGCTGCTAAACTAGCTTTACCCGGACTAGCTATGGCAGTAGGGGGTAAACCCGGATTAATATAAGTATTATAAGCATTATTTGTTCTAACTTCTTTAATCGTTAAAGGGCGATCCTTTGTTTGTTTAATTCCTAATCCATATTCCACAGTTGGATCTGTTTGTAAAGGCATTCCTATTCTTAATCTATTAATAAATACTCCGGCAATAATTTGCCTTTCATCAGAAATCACAGCTTCTTTTTCGACAATACTTCCTAATGTCACCCATTCTTTAATACTGAAATTGGTATTATTTCCTGCTTGTTTGTAGATGGGTAAAGCGACATTTTCAAATGCTTTTAACATAATATTAATTACCATATCTACAGTAATTGTACCTGTCGGAATTGTATATGTATCGGGGTATAAAAAGCCTTCTAAATGGGGTAAATTCTCCGGTAACCAAGGGTACTTCTCTCTAGGAATTCTTTTTGTAGCGGCAATAAATTCCTGTGCAGAGAAAAAGCCTAATGATTCAAAATAATTAGCCATATCTTGAATTGACCAGCCTTCAGGTATAGTAAAACTGGTTTCTATAACTTTACCTTGTCTAATTTTATCAGCAATTTCTGGCAAAGATTCTTGATAGGAAAATTGATAATTACCTGCTTTATATTGATAATTCTCGTGATTAATTTTTAGCCAAAAACTCCATATTTTCCAAGCATTAAAAGACCGAATTAGACCAATTTGTTCTAACTCTCGGCCAATTTGTTGTCCTGATGTGCCAGAAGGTATAGAAATTTGTACTAAATCGGTTATGCTTCCTAATTCTTCTTTTTTTGCCTTAATTGGTGAAAGCATCCAATTCCACCAATGCCAACTTTGCCAAACACATAATCCCATAATCAAGGGCAATAATAAAAGGTAATTAAATGATTTGAAAGAACTATTTTTTAAGTCCATTGATTTTCTCAAAATTTTATTTCAAATATCTATTTTTTATAAACCCAGATATGTTTTAATCCAATTCATCAAAAAGTAATTCTTCTAAAATTGGTTGTATTTGTTTATCTTCAGGTGAGATTAATTCTAAATTACCATCAGGAGTCTGACGAGCAAAAAACATTAAAGGTGCTAAAGGAGTATAAATTTGATATTTTTGTTCTTTATGATAAAAACTAGCTAAAAATTGTAGTTCTTCAGGAGAAAGCTCGTTAGATTCTTCCTCCATTTCTAAGGTTAAAATATCATCTTCTTCTAAAGGCGGCAATTCTCCACTAGCAGTTAAGGTGAAAGCACTATATTTTAAAGTAAGATTTAATTCAGCTAAAACTGCTTTAGCATCAGGAAAAAGTTCTTCTAATTCTTCCTCTTCTTCGATAAAAATAGCTTCTGCTCCATCTTCATCTTCATCTTCATCATCCCAGGCAAGAATAATGATGGGTAAGTCTCTAGGTTGCAAAAGTAAATAGGTATAATACCCATATTCGAGGGAATGTTCAATATAACATTCAAGTGCTCTGTTACGCTCGTCTGTAAGCGTAATAGTTTCTAAATCATCTGATTCATTATCTTGAGGTAAATGAGATGAGGCCATATTCTATGCAATACTCCTAATACACATAGCAAAATATAGTAGGTTAAAATGTTAACCTCTGTAAACTTCAGAATATCATGGGAAGGTCTCATCGTTTATTGCTTATTAGTTATTTAACGTGAGTTCAACGAAACTAGGTTATGGTAAATTTTAGTAGTCAGTAGTCAGTAGTCAGTAGTCAGTAGCGGTTGAGGGGTGGCGAGCGGTGAGCAGGCTCACCAAGAGAGGTCTCCTCGCAAGGGGCTGTCTTCGGAGGTTGCCTCCGAAGTTTATACGCCCCGCCATACCCAATCAACCAAGAGAGTCAGTAGTCAGTAGTCAGTAGTTACAATAGTTAATATAATTGGTATCTATTATCATTTATAAATGTTCAATGTTTATTGTTCAATGATTGGTCAAGTAAACAATTTCTTTAGCTAATTCGGGTAAAATACTATCTTTTTGTCCTTTAGTCATAGATTGAGAACAAATTAAATCGATAGGAGTTTTTATTAATTCGATTATATTACTTTTATTATTTATTAATTTCCATGTATTAATTGGTATTTCTTTTAATAACCAACGACTCAAACGATAGCTAATTTCTTTACTCGTTAAATTTCTTTTTAAAGGAAGATTATATAATTGATTTAGATAGCTATAAGAGCGACCATAACGAAACCATTGACTCTTTAATTCTTTTATATTTTGTCGATGCCTATGACGAATAATTGCTTCTGGGGTAAATTGAATTTGCCAATTAGTTTCCCTTAAAATACGCCAACAAATATCTGCATCTCCTCCTGTCGTTAAATACGGCCTAAATAAACCGATTTCTTGAAAACATTGTTTTCTAATTGCTAAATTCGCTGTTTGTCCATAGGGACAAAATGGATTTTCTAAAGTAAATTTTTGAGAAAGGGTATTTTTTAATTCTGCATATTTTTCTAATAAGTTATCCCCCGGTAAAGCGATTATTTCTCCTACTAATATTCCTATTTCTTCTTTAGTAAATCCTTGCATTAATTTTTCCAACCAATCAAAATTAGGTCGGCAATCTGCATCAGTAAAAGCAATAATATCATATTTAGATTTTCTAATACCTTCATTTCTTGCTGCATAGGAACTTTGAATCTTATTTTCAGTTAAATAAACCAGAGGAAAACCTTTTTCATTAGCTTCTATTACAGCTTCTTTTAAAAGAATATCGGTGCGATCGCTACTATTATTATTTATTAATAAATATTCTACTTTATTAGTAGGATAAGTTTGGTTATATAAACAATTAATTAGTTCCTTTAGATCGTCTTCTCCGTTATAAATTGGGATTATTACAGAAACCTCTGGTAAAAATTTATGATTTATACTTTCAACCATGCTGACAAATCTCTTTTGATTAAATCTTGTAATTTTATTATATCTTCACGGTATAATTCGATTAATTGTTGACGTTCTTCTAAGTTTAATGGTGCTTGTTTTTTATCTTTTGAATTAATATTAATTAATTTATTTCTGATTTTTTGACGAAGTTCTAAAGGAAGAAATAATTTTAAAATTTTTCTTGACAAAACTCTTACCGGATTTTCTGTTTTTAAAATTTTATGAATTGTTTGATTTTTAGGTATTTGAGCTACTTGAGATTTTTTAGAAGTATCAGGACAAAAACTAGAATCAACACCGATAAAATTATACATATCCTGCATAAATTTTACAGGATTTTGACACAAATCATCATAAAGATAAACTTTAATTTGTTCTGAACTAAATGTATCAAAAAAATATTTTAGTTGTTCGTAATAAAAGCCTTTTCTTAAAATAGATGATTTATCCGAACTAAATTTAATTTGTTCGGATAAACTTCGAGGTTTATCATGGACAAGATCTCGAATGTGCATTAAATAATCTGAATAAGCTCTTTCAACAGGATTACGCAAAATACAAATTAGTTTAGCATCAGGAATATAATGCTTGATATTTTTTGCAGAAGTTTCATATTTAACTAAATAATTAGGAGAAGCTTCCCCAATTGCTATTTCATCAGTTACTCCTGTAAACAATTCACAATAATCTTCAAAAGTTAAGATTCTTTTTTGACCACTTTTATTAGGTTTATTAGATACATTAGAGTCGAGTTTTGAAGGATCTTTCATGAAAAAATTAGTCTCTTTTACAGGACTCATATATACTTGAGGATGTTGAGCGAGATAATTATAAATAGAGGTAGTTCCAGCTTTTTGGACTCCTATAATTAAAAAATTAGGTAATTTCATAATTTTATTTCTTCTAATATTTATTTACTTAAACGTTGGCGTAAAATAAATTCAGCAATGGCTAAATCCATCGGAGTTGTTACTTTTAAATTAGTTTCTTCTCCCATGACAATTTTTACGGGTAAATCGCACTTTTCAAATAAAGCCGCATCATCGGTAACTTCCCAACCTAAATTACGACCTTTTTCATGGCATTCCTTTAATAACTTTACCTCAAAACCTTGGGGAGTTTGTGCTGCCCAAAGATGCGATCGCTCTGGAGTATCTTGAACAATTAAACTATCATTAACTAGCTTAATAGTATCCTTAACAGGCACAGCAGCAATCAAACCCGAACAAATTAACAAAGTTTCCCCGCAACGGTCAAATAATTCTGGAGTAGCTAAACATCTAGCACCATCATGAATTAAAACTCGTTCGGCTTCATCAGGTAAACCTTGCAACCCATTATAAACAGATTCTTGGCGAGTATCACCTCCTTGAATTAATTTAATCGACTTGGTGAGCTTAACGCCCTCAATAATTTCCTTAAAATCAGAAAAATCATAACTTTGTCCCATAATACCAATCCAATCAATATGATGGGATTTTTCCGCCGCTAACAGAGTCCAATGAAGTAAAGGTCGATCTAATAAACTTAACAATAGTTTATTGCGATTGCTTCCCATACGTTTACCCATTCCAGCCGCCGGGATTAATAAATGCATAATAAATATATGTTGTTATGTTAATAAGTAAATGGTTTAAGTATATTTAATAATAGTATTGACCATATATCTAAGGTTTATGTTGTAAATTATGAGAATATTATGCCTTGTCCCCGGTGGAATCGGAGATCAATTACTCTTTTTTCCTACCCTAGAAACCCTAAAACAACAATATCCCAAATCAGCTATTGATGTAATTGTTGAGCCTCGTGCTAAAGCAGCTTATAAGGTATCTAACTTAATCCATGAAGTTTTAACCTTTGATTTTAAAGATCGTAACGGATTAGCTGATTACCTCAACTTGTTAGGCATCATCAAGGATAGAGAATATGACATGGCTTTAACATTAGGTCAGCGTTGGACAGTGGGATTTTTACTTTGGTTAAATGGTATTCCTGTCAGAGTAGGTTACAAAAGTAATTCATCTTGGTTTATATCTAATCCAGTTGCCTTAAAAACAGAGCAATATGCGGCGGCGATGTATCACGATTTAGTACAAGGTTTAAATATTAATGTTCCTTGTCCTCCCATTAAAGTTAATTTAGAAACCAGTGCTTTAGATTGGGCAGACGCTAAACAGAAAGAATTAGGACTAAAAAAAGGAGATTATATTCTTATTCATGGTGGTTCTAGTAACTTAGCCCAAACCAAAGGCATTGATAAAATATATCCTGTTAATAAGTGGCAAAGAGTAATTACTGAAATTCAAAGCAAATGGCCAGATATTTCCATTGTGGTAGTTCAAGGGCCAGAAGATCAAGCCTATGTTACCCAGTTAAAAACAGTTTGTGCTGACCTTAAAATAATTATGCCCTTAGATATTGCTAAATTAGCAGCTATGATTGCAGGTGCTAAACTAATGTTATGTACTGATAGCGGGCCGATGCACTTATCTGTAGGGGTAGGAACTAAAACTATTGCCTTATTTGGCCCTACACAAGCTAAGAAATTATTGCCATCTGATAGCGATCGATATATGGGGATTCAGTCTCCTACTGGTAAAATAGGGGATATTGAACCAGAAAAAATTCTTGAGCAAGTGTGGCGTGTCTAAAGCAGCAGTATTTTTAGATCGGGATGGTGTCCTGAATGTAGAAGCCGGATATATTCATCAAGTGGAGGATTTACACTTGATTTCCGGCGTGGCTAAAGCAGTAAGAAAACTTAATGATTTGGGTATTTTCTGCTGTTTAGTTTCTAATCAATCAGGCCCTGCCCGCAATTATTATCCGGTTTCCCATGTAGAAGCGTTACACAATCGTTTGTGTGATTTATTAGAAAAGGAGGCACAGGCAACACTGGATGCCCTTTATTATTGTCCTTTTTTAAGTCCCGCAGCAGGTGGACTTAATCCTCAATTTACGGGTTGGAGTACCTGGCGCAAACCAAATACAGGAATGTTAGTTGCTGCGGCATGGGAATACGATCTTGATTTAAAACACAGTTTTATGGTGGGAGATAAAGCAACAGATGTTGATATGGCTCATAATGCAGGATTAAAAGGAATTTTAGTCAAAACTGGTTATGGTGAAAAGGTGATTAAAGGAGATTATCAACATCATACTAAACCCGATTATATTGCCTCTGATTTACCTGATGCTGTGGAATGGATTTGCGAACAGTTAGCGATTAGCTTTTAGCTGTTAGCTGTTAGCTTTTAGCTTTTTACCTCTTACCTCTTACCTAACCCCTAAAAGGTTTATGGAACAATTTTGGAAAAGTACCCCTAAATGGCTGCGATGGTTATTAATTTTTCCCCTTTTATTTTTAAATAGTTTTTTATTGGCTTATATTTTTAGTTTATATAGACCTATATTTAATTATTTAATTATTTAATTATTGCGAGTATTATTGCTTAAGGTATTTTAAGTTGGATTCCTGTGCCTTGGAATGAAAAAATAAAAATATATATCAAGGAAACCTTTAAAGATTACTTTATAAGTCGTATCATACTAGCAGCTATATCTAGTATTGCTCGTACTATTTTCTTTATTATTTTAGGAATTCCTTATGGTTTACTTCTTGCTTGGAGTTTAGGTATTGCTAGTTTGATTCCCTTTGCGGGTGCAGTTGTTTCTTTACCGAAAAGTCGGCGTAAAGCCCCTGTCTTCAGACATGGGGATATAAGCCG
>CAYPSO010000145.1:0-8706 GCA_964413275.1 uncultured bacterium
ATGTGGGGTTTAAGGTGGGCAAATTATTAATCGTAATTACTATTAGATAAGATTTTAAAATATTTGCCCATCCTACAAAAAAATGTAATTATCAAAGCGAATAACAGAGTGATTATTAGTATTGTAATAAAGAATTAACAATACTCCACAGTATTGAAGATGATGACGATATGGATTAATGGTTAAAGAGATAAGTTGCTTATTATTAGGCTATGGTAATGATAAAAGACCTATTCATGTTGTTTGCTCTCCAAGGGAAGATTATTTAGCAATAATCACAGCTTACTTACCCAATCAAAATCAATGGTCATCGGATTTTAAGAGGAGATTACCACTATGAAATGTATGTATTGTCAAGGAAAAATGGAAAAAGCAACTTCTCCTTTTTCTATTAGTCGTAAAGGGTATCATATTCATTGGGATGCTATTCCTGCTTATGTCTGTTCTCAATGTGGAGAAGCTTATTTTGAAGCACCAGAAGTTGATAAAATTCAAGCGGCTTTGTCCGCTTTAGAAGAAAAAAGTCAAGGCCTAATAGAAGTATAAAAATAGCACCCACTAATATAGTGAGTGCTTTTGTGCATAAATTAAACTTTAATAAACGTGAGTTCAATAGTAACTAAAAAAACTTAATAATCCTTGTAAGTCTCATTCTTTCATTGAAAAAATTTCAACTACTAACCACTGTAAGGGCGAACGACCGTTCGCCCCCTACCACGAACTACAATTAATAAGCGTCTTGTAATTCGTAAAAATCTGGCGATACATAATCTTTGCGTAAAGGCCAACCAATCCAATCCTCTGGCATTAAAATCCGTTTTAGATTAGGATGTCCTTCATAAACAATGCCATACATATCATAACATTCCCGTTCTTGCCAGTCTGCTCCTTTCCAAATCCAATATACAGAAGGAACTTTAGGATTATCTCTCGGTAAAAATACATTTAAACGCATCTCTCCCAGACATTCACCATTGGCGTTAATTTTGAGCAAATGATAAAAACTGACTAATTCCTTACCTGGGCCTAAATCATAAGCACCTTGACACTGAAGATAATTATAACCATCCTCATATAATGCCTCAGAAACAGCCAATAAGTCCTCTGCTTCTACCTTAATTAATTCAATACCCAAATGATCCGGTGCTAAAGGTTGATTTTCATAACCATTTTCCGTTAACCAACTAGAAACCTTGCCCGCTTCTACTATTGCCGTAGTTTCTGTGTTTTCTTCAGTCACGACTTACTTCCTCCTGAGACGTAACTTTTAACTCTCCACTTAAATCCGCACCGGTTGCCTCCATTAATTCTGGAGGAGGTGCATAACGAGTTTGAGATTGCAGATATTTTCCATCTAAAATGGGTTCAACCATTTTCATATTATGGGTAGTGCTGTAATAGCGATGGGTTTGTTCCATTTTTGTGGAACGTTCTTGAATCGACTCATTCGCCACTTTTTTCCGTAACTTAATAATCGCATCAAAAATAGCTTCTGGGCGAGGAGGGCAACCCGGAATATACACATCCACAGGAATTAACTTATCAACTCCTCTAACTGCGGTAGTTGAGTCTGCACTAAACATCCCACCAGTAATAGTACAAGCACCCATCGCAATTACATATTTTGGTTCGGGCATTTCTTCATAAAGACGTACCAAAGCAGGTGCCATCTTCATAGTAATTGTACCAGCAGTGATTATTAAATCCGCTTGTCTGGGGCTAGAACGAGGTACGAGACCAAAACGGTCAAAATCGAATCTAGAACCAATTAAAGCCGCAAATTCAATGAAACAGCAGGCTGTACCATATAACAAAGGCCATAGACTAGAAAGTCTAGCCCAGTTATGGAGGTCATCTACTGTAGTTAAAATAATATTTTCCGACAAATCCTGTGTCACCTGAGAGCGAGATATAGGATTGAGTATTTTTTCTTTTTGTTGTTGTTCAAAAGTCTGATTCATGACCATTCAAGAGCTCCTTTTCTCCAAGCATAAACTAGGGCAACCACCAGAATGGCGATAAAAATTAATGCTTCCACAAATGCTAATAAACCTAAACGATTAAAAGCTACTGCCCAAGGATATAAAAAAACGGTTTCTACATCAAAAACCACAAATACTAAGGCAAACATATAATAGCGAATATTGAATTGAATCCAAGCCCCGCCTATCGGCTCCATGCCTGATTCATAAGTAGTGACTCTTTCTGGGCCACCACCACTAGGCCGTAGTAATTTAGAAGCAGTAAGGGCTAAAAATGGTACTAGACTGCTTACTAGCAAAAAACCTAAAAAATATTCGTAACCTTTGAGGGTGAACACTGTTTAATTAATACTCCTCATTGTTTGACATTTGTTTATTATAGAGTAAATCAGATTCTCAAATAAATTAGATGCTTAAATAGTTTATATGATAGCCATTCACTAATTGTCACTACCGTATAACTCGGTAATTTAAAAAGATTTCTTCTCCAATTTTTGACATCTCTATTAATTTTAGTTTTCTAGCTTCTGCTAATAAAAATCCTTGACCTCTAACAGGAGTAGGTGCATTAGTTCCCCCCACAATTAAAGGACAAACTGTTAACCAAAATTCATCTATTAAATCTGATTCTAAGAAAGATGCAACTAATTCTCCTCCTCCTAAAATAGCTAATTTTTCAATGCCTAATTCTGACAGTTGCTCAAATATATCCGACCAATTATTATTATCTATAACTAAAATACGGTCGAATTTATTCTTTTCTTCCCATAATTTTTTACCTTGTTCTGTAGTAATTAACCAACGAGGTATATTTTGTGAAAAAAAACGTAATTCTGAATCGATTTTTCCCGAACTAGAACAAACAATATGTATGGATTGTGGCGATTTATTTTGTTCTTCTCTTAAGTTTAATAATTCTCGATCTTTAATCGGTAAACTTCTGCCAGAATTTCTTAAAGTATTCGCTCCAAAAATAATCGCATCTGCTAACGCTACTTGTTTTTCTAAATGACTTTTATCGGCTTGAGAACCAAAAGTCTCGCCAGAATTATAAGCATCTGAAATTTTGCCATCTGCGCTCATGGCTAGTATTACTGTCGTAAATATTTTTCTTGACATATCTAATTAAAATTAACTCCTTTTAATGTAATATTTTTATCTAAATTTTTGCTTTGAATTAAAACACCAAAACCTCCTAAACCAGTAGGATCGATTAATTGATGTAAAGTATCACGACGGGATAAAAGTTCTTGTAAATTATAATTACTATTTCTCAAAGAATTGAGACGCTCTCCTAAACCTAAAGACATTAAAAACATCCCTTGTTGAGTAAATCCTGCTTTGTTTAATCTTAATAATTCTCCCTGAATTTCTAAAGCAGTAAAATCCACATGAGTAGTTATATCTTGTTGACCAACATTAACATAAGGATTATCATGATGGCGATGTTGATAATAACATTTTAAAGTGCCTTGATAGCGTTGAGGATGATAATATTTAGTGGTCGAATAGCCATAATCAATTGTTACAAGATAGCCTCTTTTTAGTTTATCACTAATTATTTTTAACCAATCTAACGCTGCTAAATTTACTTCTGTACGATAATTTTCAGGATAATTATGATTACATAAATCAATTTCTACTAACTTAAAATATTCTTCTAATTTAGGGGTGGAAATATTACCAATAACTTCAGTAAAACCAGAAGCAGCAACGGTTACATAAATTTCCTTTAGTTGTCCATTTTTAATAACAATTCTATGAACGGGAAAAGCATCAACTAATTCATTAGAAAAACAACATCCTACTATAGAATTGTTTTTTATATTTTCCCATGAATGCCAATTTATTTGATTAATATATTTTTCTAATATTTGCTTTTGCTTTTTGATTAAATGAGATGACTTTTCAATAATAATATAATTAATAACTTCAAAAAAAACAGGATAATTATTTTGTATATAAGTTAAAATATCGAAAGCTAAGAAACCTAAACCCGCTCCCATCTCTACCAACATAAAAGGATTAGGCTTATCCATAACTTGCCACATTTCGACAAATTGTTCGGCTAATAATTCACCATAATCTGAACCCAAAGAAGATGAAGTAAAAAAATCTCCTTGTGAGCCAATTTCTACTTGACCAGCACTATAATAACCATAATCTGAATGGTATAATGCTAAATTCATATATTCAGCAAAAGTAATTTTTTGCTCAGAAGATTTATAAATACGATCACTAATTATTTGAGTTATATTTGACAAACTATTTTTTGTTTTCATATCTTTATTTTGTAGGGTGGGCAAAATTGGGAAAAATATTGACACAAATCATCAAATAAAAATCTATTTTGCCCACCATTTTGAGCGTGTCATTTCATTTATCAATGTTTAATGTTTAATCTTCAATGATTGGTCATGGTAGTAAATTCTTGAATTAAGATTATGAATTAGTAAATTAAAAGGTTATTTGAAAAATTGTCCACCCTACTTTTAATTTTGTGCTAACTGAACAATTCTACCTTTTAAACCTGTCATTAATTGCAATATTTGTACTTTAAGTAAGTGAATATTTTTCATTAAGAAAATACCAAAGCGTCTAATTTTTACAATCGGCCACCAGTTATTAGAAAAAAGTCGATCTAAAATATCTACAAAAGCTAAAATAGTCCAATTTTCTAACTTACGCCATTTTTCATATTTTTTTAGTATTTTAATATTTCCAATATCTTGACCTTTTTGATAAGCTTCGGTCAAAACTTCGGCCAAAGCTGCCGCATCTCGAATGCCTAAATTTAAACCTTGTCCGCCCAAAGGATGGCAACAATGGGCTGCATCACCAATTAACGCTAATCTAGACTTTGTATATTGCTTACTCTGCATTAACTGCACGGGAAATAGAAAACGGGGACTTACTAATTCAAATTTACCCAAAACACCCCCCAATCTAAAATCTAGTTTAGCAATAAATTCCCCTTCAGGGAGTTGTTGTAAATTTTGTGCTTCTGCGTGAGGTGCAGTCCAAACTATTTGACAACGATTTCCGGGTAAAGGTAATATTCCCATTGGCCCAGAATACCAAAAACGTTCATAGGCGATGTCATTACGAGGTGCTTCGTGTTTAATCGTAAAAGCTACGCAGGATTGCCAGTATTTCCAACCTTGGGTTTTAATTCCTATCCATTCTCTAATTTTTGATTTTGCGCCGTCTGCACCAATAACTAATTGAGTTTGCACCTTTTTAAGAGTTTCACCTGTTTTTACGGTTATTTCTGCTTGATTTTGCTGATATTCTACCGAGATAACTTCAGCAGGACATAACCAATTAATATTATCCGAGTTATTCAGTAATTCCTGTAAAGTGCTGGCAACGACTTGATGCTCGGCTACATAACCTAAATATTCTGTGTTTAAGTCTGCGGTTTTAAATTCGACAATTTCTGGGTAATCTGCATCTGAGAGTTTAATTTGGCGAAATTTGCCAATTTTAGGTAATATTTTGTCCCATACCCCTATTCCTTGGAAAATTCGACCAGACATAATTGAAAATGCGTAAGCTTGTCTTTTAGCTGCGGCCACTGACTGGGTTTGAGTTTCAATAATGGTTATTTTTATTCCAGATTTAACTAATGCAGCAGCTAAAGTCAATCCTACTATACCACCACCTACTATGGTTAAGTCTGTGGTTAATATTTTTTCTCGCTTATCATATTTATTTATCAATGTCAACATTTTGAAAGATTTTTTAATAAAAATATATTAATTGATACAATATACAAATTCTAACAAAAAACAACTTCAGTTCGTAGTTTTAATAAAATAAGCAGATAGGAAAAAAATGGCTAGACTCCTCAATATTACAGAGTTTTTCCTGATTTCTTAAAAAAAATACTTAAGGGCGAGCGTTTCTTGGAGTTATTTGGGTAATTTGTAATTAGACAATAGTTGTTTTTTTTAAATTAGTAGGGGACACATTTTAAAAATAACTATTACAAAACATAACACCCTTTTATAATAAAAAAATTAGCAATAAAAAATTATGAAAACTATTACAAAAGTATGGATTAGTATGGTGATCGGATTTGGTGGAGTATATCTTTATGCTTGCCCTTATTTAACTTTTTATTCCATTGGTAAAGCTATTAATAATAAGGATGTAGTGAGTTTATCTAATAATATTGATTTTCCTACTTTACAAAATAATTTAAAAGAACAACTTAAATACTATTCCCAAAAACAACAAGCCAATAGTCAAGATATTTGGTTCAATATGGGTTTTGAAATAGGAAAGTTTTTTAATTCCTATTTTATAGATAAAATGGTTGAGAAAAATATAAATGCCATGAGTTTTGCTAATTCTAATTTAGCAAATAGTAATTATGATTTTACTAGTACACAAATACAATATAAATATAATAATTTATCAACTTTTTCGGTTAATTTAGACGGTGGAAAAGTTGAATATATTTTAACCAGAAATGGTTTAGATTGGAATTTGACTAATATTATATTTACTGAATCTTTTATTGAGGAACAAATTTATATAAATCAAAAAAATATTGAAGCTGCTTTAGAAAATTTTAATGACTCTTTAAATTCTTTAAATAATAAAAATTTAGAGCAAATAAATAAGATAAATATTGATTCCAATATAGAAAATTATAAGCAAACAAATGAGATTTCCACTATAGATATGAGAGGAAGATGGGAAGGTTATTATAATATTAATAATGTTAGTTCATTTTTAGATATTTATAATCAATCTAATCATCAATTTTCAGGAGAATTAACCACTGTAAGTAATGGAAATAACAATAGTATCGTGATTTTGGATATAGAAGGAGAAATTGATTATAATTCTAAACAAGTAATTATTAGAGAAGTGAGTATTACCGAAAAAGCAGATAAAACGACGTGGTATTTAGGTTTTAATGAGGGATACTTGACCTCAGACTTTCTTACAATGTCTGGTACAGGAAAGGATAAAAAAGGTCATCAATATTCCTGGTCTTTTACAAAACAATAACTTTTAAGGTGACTTATTTATTCGGAGAATGATTATTTAAAACTTGCTGATTTTATTTCCTATCAATAATTCTCTGAAAAATTACTAATATTGTATTAATTTACTAAATTGTCTTTTTGAGGGTTTAAGCCTACTTGTTGTATTAACTGTTGTAATAACCAGTGTTTATCCTCAAGGGAGTAATTTTGCAAGGTTTTTTCAAGTTCAATAATCTGAGGTGATGGCATATAGTTACTAATTTCATAGACAGATATGACTATTACTTTTAGTTTTGTACGATTTTATCCGTACTCGACTAACTACGAGCCTCTTTATCGATTGTCTGTCAAAGACAGAATCACCGACTGCATTTCGGATAATGTTTAAACTACCATTTTGATCCGCACTATAAGTAAAACCATTACTAGCTTTAAACAATCCTCTTTTAATTCTTTTCCCTACATAGTTACTTTGTTTTTTGATTGGTTCAAAATCGCAAAAACTACATTTCGAGGTATAACATTCATTCACCGTTATTACTTTAATTCCTACCAATTGGCATTTATAAATCAGTGTTACAAGTTTCCTTTGATATTTCTCAAAGTAGTAGAACCAAAGATAATCGTTTAATTGTTGATTTATCCTCTGAAGATGCGAAAATAGTTAAATGCGATCCTCCTTTTAAACTGAAAGAAATATTTGATTCCCAGTGGGAAAAATACATCCATAGAGTTGAAGCTAGTAACAAGGTTATGTTGAAATTTGTTAATTCTTGGCTTGCCAGTTATATTGACAATCAACGCCGAACTTGGACAACCCATAAACTCCTTAATTTATAGACTTAAATAGCAAACAAGATAAATTTCTCACTTGTTTAATAGTTTCAAAATCACGATCGTCATGAACTAAAATTAGCCGATAGGAGAGGGCCAACTGAGCAATACAACAATCAATGCTACTTCTAACGGTTAATTCTTTTCGCCTTAAATCGTAATAAATTCTAGCAGAATCAACCCAAATATCCCGATTTAGTTCTACATAATCCTGTTTTTCTAAATAAGTTTCTAGGATCAGCCATTCCCGTTCATTTTTAGCTCCTTGTAGCAACTCTAGTTGAGTAAAACGAGTTAGAAAAATTGGTTCATCTTGGACTAAATTTTCAAAATTTTGTCTAACTATTCTCGTTTGATCTCGAAATATCTTAATCCACACCGAAGTATCAATCAAATACATGGCGGTCATTTCTTAAGGTTTTATAATTATAATCGGGATCAAATTCAATTTTTCCGCTTAAATCAAGCAAATTTAGCTTTTTTTTGCTCTTAATTAATTCCTGAAGGGCTAAATGTAACAATTCCTTCTTAGTTCTCACATTTGTTAGACGAAAAGCTTCTTCTACTAAACTCTCATCAAGTTCTACATTAGTTCTCATCAAGTCACTTTATGTGTAATTTTATGTCTATTATACACATAAATTAACGTGAGTTCGACGAAACTAGGTTATGGTAGATTTTAGTAGCCAGTAGTCAGTAGTAATAATAGTTAATATAAGAGGCTAAATCTTCTAATTTTTCTAACAGTTCTTCAAATTCAGCAAAGACAAAAAAAATCAGTATAAAAACCTATAAAAAAAGACCCCCCAAAATTGGAGAGTCTTTTTTTATTTAGCTAATTAAGATTAACCATGGATAGCGGGAGCGCTTATTGCTACAGGAGCTTG
>CAYPSO010000146.1:0-8688 GCA_964413275.1 uncultured bacterium
ATTCCTTGTGATTAGTTTATTTAAGCTCTATAAACCGTCTTTACTAATGTTGAGTTAAAATACACTCTTCCCCCCCTAATATATCAATATTTTTTGATATATCAAGTTTATTTGATGTATGATTTAATCACTCCCACCAATTTTAGTGAAGTAAGTAAAGATGGATATTCAAGATAAAATACCGATAAAATCAGTTCAATTGTTAGCTCTGGGAATAAGTATGGTATTGTTAGCAGTTGCCATTCCCTTATTTTCTCAATTATTTTCTCAAGAAACAAAATCGATAAAAATTGATGGGTCTAGTACCGTGTATCCCATCACTAAAAAAACAGTCGAAGAGTACCAAGCCAACCAAAAACAACCAGTAGATATTAAAGTTGAATTTTCTGGTACTGGTGGAGGTTTTGAGAAGTTCTGTCGGGGCGAAACTGATATTAATAACGCTTCGCGTCCGATTCAACTAGACGAAATGTCCGCCTGTAATCAATATAAAGTTCGTTATATCGAATTACCCATTGCCTTTGACGCTCTGACAATAGTAGTCAATCCTAAAAATACTTGGCTCAATAGTATCACCCTTGAAGAATTAAAGAAGATTTGGTCGCCAGAGGCAGAAAAAAAAATCACTCGTTGGAATCAGGTTAGAGCGAATTTTCCCAATCAACCTCTTAATCTTTATGCTCCTGGTAAAGATTCGGGGACTTTTGATTATTTCACCGAAGCGATAGTGGGAAAAGCTGGCTCAAGTCGTAGTGATGTTACTGCTAGTGAAGATGATGACATCTTAGTACAGGGAGTAAGTCAAGACCAAAATGCCCTTGGTTACTTTGGTTTAGCTTACTACGAGCAACGTGCCAATCAGATGAAAGCTCTGGCTGTAAATAGCGGTAAAGGTGCAGTTTTACCTTCTAGAGAAACCGTCGAAAGAGCGCAGTACCAACCTCTCTCACGTCCTTTATTTATTTATGTCAACGCTGCTTCAGCGCAGAAAAACCAAGCTTTGAGACAATTTATCGATTTTTACCTAGCTCAAGCACCAGAAATAGTAAGTGAGGTAGGTTATGTTCCTCTACCAGGGGAAGCCTATCACATCGATAAAGTCACATTTCATAAAGGAGAAGTGGGGACAGTCTTTGAAGGACAGTCTCAATTTAATCTCACCATAGCCGAACTACTACGAAAACAAGCACGATTTTAATTTTATAAGTTAAGTAGCCCTATGAAATCAGAAAGTTCACCAATTAATGCCCAAGCGGTAAAAGCTGGCAGTCAACTTAGCTCGATCGCCCTCTCGTAGTGGACTGTTTCAGTTAAAAGTGTGCATTAGTAGGGTGGGCAATGCCCACCAAATCATAAAGAAAATCAAAATTCTATTGCCCTATTTTAGTTGAAACAGTCCAGTAGGGTGCGTTAATGAAATGTAACGCACCACCAAGATAAATGGAGAAATCCCTACTGGATTGTTTCTGGGGAAAAACCCGGAGTTGCGATCTGCGAAGCAGGCGCTAAAGCGATCGCGTACCCGCGCCACTCCGTGATCGCAGAAATTAATCCTAATCGTTTACAACAAGTTAGAAGACAGATGCCTTCTTTACAACATCGCATTTTTGCTTAATAGTTCACTATTTTAAAAATAAAATGGATCGGGTGGGCAAATATTTTGAGATTTTGTATTGTTAAAATTATCTTAATTATTTGCCCAAGTGTTTAACTTCCAATGCTGCCGCCGTGCGATCAGAATAATAGTAATAGGTTTTATCATCAATTTCCTTCATCATTTATCATTTATAAAAAGGACAAATGACAAAGGATAAAATTACTCGTCTTCAGCAAAAATAAAACGATATAATTCGCTAGGATCGGGTTCAGGACTATTTTGAGCAAATTCAACAGCATCATCAATAGTTGCTTGAATTTTTTTATTTATTTCCTTCAACTCAGCTTCATCCGCAAGACTATGTTCGATTAAGTAAGTAGCAAATGTCTTAATTGGATCTTTTTGCGCCCAAAATTCCTTTTCATCAGGAGAGCGAAGCTCATCGGGATCGGCTAGAGAATGACCTCGAAAACGATAGGTCAAAGCTTCAATTAAAGTCGGCCCTTCACCAGCACGAGCACGAGCGATCGCAGTTTGAGCAGCATCACGTACCGCCAAAACATCCATGCCGTCAACCTCAACTCCCACCATATCAAACACACTGGCTTTCTTATAAATTTCTGGTTGAGAAGTTGCCCTATCGTGAGCCATACCAATCGCCCATTTATTATTTTCCACCACATAAATCATTGGCAACTTCCATAAAGCAGCCATGTTTAAACATTCAAAAAACTGCCCATTATTACTCGCACCATCGCCAAAGAAACAAACACTAACTTGATCTGAGTTTTGATCCCCTAAAGCTTCTCGGCCATATTTACTGGCAAAAGCCGCACCTGTCGCCACAGGAATACCCTCAGCCACGAAAGCATAACCTCCTAAAAGTTTATGTTCGGCAGAAAATAAATGCATTGAGCCACCTCTACCTTTACTGCAACCAGTAGCCTTACCAAATAATTCCGCCATAACCTCTCTAGCAGGTACACCACTACTAAGGGCATGAACGTGATCTCGATAGGTGCTAGAAACATAATCTTCATCAGGGCGTAAAGATTTAATTACCCCAGTAGATACAGCCTCTTGCCCATTATAAAGGTGGACAAAGCCAAACATTTTACCTCGATAATACATTTCCGCACACTTATCCTCAAATAAGCGTCCTAACACCATATCCTCATATAAAATTAAACCTTCCTCTCTAGTAATTTTTACGGAAGAGGAATCAAATTTAGGTACAATACGTTCTTCTACAGGCATAGTAATAATGATATCTAAACAACAAAATTAGAAAAAACAGCCGTAACAGTTTAAGATTAAACTGACGTTTTTTGAATGCTAGGAGACAAAATGACTACCATTAATTAAAGATATATTTTCAAGTCAAGATGGCTGGTTAAAGCCGATCCAAATCTTCTAAATTATCTCCTAATTCAGTAGAAGGATCGAACAGAAAATATATTCATTCGTTAATATTACGTTAAATTGATTAATTCTGAGCAAGGAAAGTCAGCCGTGCGTATCCCGCTTGATTATTACAGAATACTAGGAGTGCCGATTCAGGCAACAGAAAGGCAAATAAGCCAAGCATATCAAGATCGTCGCTTACAAATGCCCAGACGGGAGTATAGTGACATAGCTATTACTGCGCGACAAAAATTGTTAGATCGAGCTTATGCAGAACTTTCCCATCCAGAAAAACGCAGTCAATATAATAACCAATTTCTCAAAAATTATGAATTGCAAATTCAGAATCAAGACAAATCTACTGTCAACGACTCGCAACAAGAAGAATTACAAGAGGAATTAGCTAAATTAAGCCCTTGGTTAGAAATTAGTCAAGATCAATTTTTAGGCGCATTAATAATTCTTCAAGAATTAGGAGAATATGAATTAGTTTTGAGATTAGGTGATTCTTATTTAGTCGAGGAAAATAAAGAACCAGAAACTCCAGAGAAGCAAACCGAAAGAAAAGATATAATTCTTACTATTGCTTTAGGTTGTTTAGAATTAGGTAGAGAACAATGGCAACAAAAAGAATATGAAAATGCCGTAGCCTCTGGTAAATCAGGACAAGAATTATTATTAAGGGAAGGATTATTTCCGACAATTCAAGGGGAAATACAAGCTGATTTATCTAAATTAAGACCCTATAGAATTTTAGAATTATTGGCAGTTTCTGAAGACAATTTAACTGAAAGAAGAAAAGGCCTTCGCTTACTCCAAGAAATGTTACAGGAAAGAGGAGGAATTGAAGGATTAGGTGATGATAAATCTGGTTTAAACATTGATGATTTCCTGCGTTTTATTCAACAGTTACGAGATTATTTGACAGCCGAAGAACAACAAGAATTATTTGAATTTGAAGCTAAACGTCCCTCGGCGGTAGCTACTTATTTAGCAGTTTATGCTTTACTAGCCAGAGGTTTTGCTCAAAAAAAGCCCGAATTAATTGTTAGAGCGAAAAAATTATTATTATTTTTAAGAAAAAGACAAGATGTTCATTTAGAACAAGCAATTTGTGCCTTACTTTTAGGACAAACAGAAGAAGCAAATCATGCTTTAGAATTAAGTCACGAAGATGAATCTATTGCTTTTATTCGTGAAAATTCCCAAGGAGATCCAGATTTATTACATGGGTTATGTTTATATACAGAGCGTTGGTTAGAAAACGAAGTTTTTTTACATTTTCGAGATTTAATTGACCGAGAAGTTTCCTTAACAGAATATTTTGCCAATTCAGAAGTTCAAGCATATTTAGAAAAATTACCTAGCGAGCAAGCTATTGAAGCTAATTTAGGAATTAGTAATAAAAGTCTTATTAATTATCAGCCAAAAGTTCCCAAAAATAATTTATCTACGACTTCTTCAGACAACACAATTATTCAAGATATTAATCCTTCCGAGAGAGATTCTCAAAAAACTTCTACAAAATTCCGACCGATTAAAAAATTCTTCTCTGGTTTAGTTTCTCAACTAAATTCTCTTTCTTCAAAAAAATCACAAAGAAAAGTAATTAATCCCAATACTTTTTCTCCCATTACATCTAAAAAAAGACGCAGAAAATTATCTAGGAATAAAAATAAACTTAATAAAAAAATACCTTTAATTTTAGTTTCTGTTATAGGAATTATAGGAGTTTTTTCTTTGAGTCATTTATTATTTAATAATAAAATCAACTCTGAGGAGTTAGGAATTAGTTTAAATAAATCTCCCATTCCTATTCCTTCTGATAATGATGAAACTATTAATAGTTCTACCAAAAACCTTGATGAAAATATATCCAAAGAGATTATACAAACATGGTTAAATAGTAAAGTTCAAGCTTTTGGTAAAAATCATCAAATTGATATTTTAGATACTATTTTAACAGATCCTCTTTTATCTGTTCAACGTAATAGGGCAAAATCTATGCAAAACAAAAAAAGTTATTTAGAATATGAGCATGAAATTACAATTAAAAATATAAAAATTAATCCGCAAAATTCCGATCAAGCTAAAGTAGAAGCAGAAGTAACAGAAAATGCCAAATATTATCACAATGAACAATTAATTGAAAAAAACTCCTATAATTCGGATTTACTTGTAAGTTATGACTTAGTTTATCTTAATGAGACCTGGTTAATTAGCAATTTAAAGGTTATTAGATAATTTGATATTAATATAATTTTTATTTTAACTTATTATTAATCTTTTCTTCAGCAAGGGCGATCGCCTGATAAGTTTTTTCTACTGCTCCTATTTCTACAGAAATAGCATCAATTCCCCATACTATTAATTGTTCCACTAATTCTGGATAATCCACTGGTGCTTGACCGCAAATACTACAATAAATACCTTCATTTTTAGCAATTTTAATTAATTGTTTCATTGCCCCTAAAATAGCTGGATGATTGGCGTTTAATTTTGATTTTTGTATTGTTTTTTCCCTTTCTACTCCTAATAATAATTGAGTAAGATCGTTAGTGCCAATGGCAATTCCTTGAACCCCTGCTTTTATATATTCTGGTAATAAAAAAATCACTGAAGGAACTTCTGCCATGATACATAGTTTAAATGATTTATTCTGAGTTAACCCCTTCTTTTCTACCAGATTACGACAAAAAATAAATTCTTCCAAGCTACGAACAAAAGGTAAAATTAAGTTGATATTTTCATAACCAAAAGATTGCAATCTAGCCAAAATATCTAACTCCAAATTAAATAATGAATCCTCTAGTAAATAACTTAAAGTCCCTCTTAGAGAAGATAATGGGCTAATTTCTTTTAAAGTATTATTGTTAATATTGATCCAGTCTAAAGACCGATAAAATATAGGTTTAGGTGCAAAATTTTTAGCAAATTGTTTAACTAAATTCAACCATTTTTCAAATAAAACTTGTTTATTCTTATCTAATAACCATTCTCTTAAACTAAGATGAGAATCAGAAATTAATCCTAGTAAAATAATATCCGATCTAATTAATCCTATGCCATCTATTGGTAAATTAATAGCACGATCTATTAAACTTGGCTCACTCAAATTAACTAATAATTTAGTAGTAATTGGTCTTTTATATTTAACTTTATTAATTAATTTTATTGAAGGCTCATTAATTAAAGTTACTTCATTATTTATCTCTAAAACATTATGATAAATATTTCCACTTCCACCATCAATGAGAATTAATTTTCCTGTTTTTAAAATTTTAGTTGCATTTTTAACACCCACAATTGCTGGAATACCTAATTCCCTAGCCATAATTGCTGCATGGCTTGTTATTCCCCCTTCTTCTGTAATAATTCCTGCTGCTTTTTTTAATACAGGTAACCAATCTATAGTGATATTTTTAGTTACTAAAATTTTTTGAGGTTCAATTGCTTGAAAATGATAATTAAAACCTGAAAGGACTTGTATTTTTCCTAAAGCTTGCCCATTAGAAGCCGCACAACCTTGCAATAAAAGTTGATTATTTTTAATTAGCTCTAAGGATTTTTTTTCGTTATTTTTAGGAAAATCAATAACTTTGTTTATATAAATGTTATTCTGACCGTTAACATTAATAATAATCCATTCAAAGTATTTTATGTTTTCTTTATCTGTAAAAATATTATAACTTAAGTTAATTAATTGTTTTAATAATGAACTATTTAAGGTATATTTTTGTTGTGCGGTTTTTGATAACGATACCATTTTTAGCTCTAAAGTATTATTTATATCAAATTTATAAATAATATTTTTTTTACCTAATTCTTGTTTAATGATTTTTTTTGATTTTTTTTCTATTTCATAAATATCAGGTAATACTTCTCCTTTGAGAATACTATCAATTAATCCATAACTAGCTTTAATATTAATTAAATTTTTCTCATTTATACTTATTCCTGAAGCAAAAATATTCTCTATTGGTTGGACTATAATACTTAAATGAATATTATTAAATCCAATTCTTTTTTTCTGACAATAAAATATTATTTTAGCATTAAACAAGTTAGCCCATATTTTTTTTATCCCATTAATTAACTCGTTTTTATGAATAATAATTGTTTCGTTGTCTAAGAAATGACTTAAATCATGATAATTATTATCAACTTCTAAGAGAGAATTTTGCAAAATGAATACTTCTGAATTCAAGCTATTTACTTCTTTTTTTAAAATCAATTCCCATGTATTAGGTAAATTTTTTTTCCAAATTGTTTGAGAAATTGCTTGAGAAAATTTTTGCAAATTATCAAATTGACCAATATCTAAGTTATTAAAATCAATATTAAATTGTGAAAAAAAATCCTTAGTGATTTCGTTACTAATCACAAAACCATCAACCACAGGACAGTTTATTTTGGTTAAATAACTTAAGGAAAATGCCCGATTGCCAACATTAAAATAATCTGAAGATGTAATTTGATTAAGCCATTTAATTTTATTCACCTTATTCAATTAAAACTTATTTTTATTTAAAGCATCTAAATAATCAATAGCCGCTTCTAATTTAGATTCATAACTATAAGCAAATTCTTCAAACCATAAACTTTCATCTGAATAAGGATCAAGTTTTTTTAACCATTGTTGTGCTTGTTTGAGTAATGCTTTTTGTCTTCTTTGTTTATTTAATTCTTCTTGTTTAATTTCCTCAATTGTCAAAGTATTATTCACAAGTTTTTTAGATTTTTTTTGCTGATATTTATTTTCAATTTCAGTCAAATCTGCTTCATCTAATTTTGTCTTTGTGACTTGTTTTTGTGCTGAAAACTGAGCTTGAACATCAGAAAAAATATCCTCAACATCTTTATGTTGTGTTTTGGTTTTTACCTGCTCAAATTTGTTTTGTATCTCTTGAAATAAGTCATCTTCTTTCTGATTATAGTTATTTTTATCCTTGCTTTTATTTTTATTAAACTTATTTGCTATCTCTTGAAATAAATCATCTTTTTTTTCTTGATTCTTATTCAATTTTTTGTCCTGAAAATCACTCATTACATTTGCTAATGTATTTTCTACATTATCTTGAGAATCACCATTAATATTTGAATTATTCATAGCTGAAAAAGTAGAACTTTGAGGATTCACTGGAATAGATGATGGTTTTTCTTTTTGCTGGTATTTATTCTTAACTTCTGCAAAAAATTTATCTATTTCTTCCACAATTGTGAATCCCCTTAAGCCCATTAATATTATTTTAAGCTGCAACCACAGCATTTTGCAAAGGTTGCCAACGGAAATAACGCTCTCCTCCCATTTCTAAAACAACCTTAATTTTTGCTTCTTCCTTGGGTAAATTTACCAAATACTCTACTTCTTGACGGGCTAAAATATTTCCTTCCATAATCCATAAAACCAAACCTTTAGAATTAGCAGGTAAAACTTCTAACTGATAACTAGCAATAGGCGGAATGTAATATATAGGGCCAACTGCTGCATCTTGACCTATATTCTTTTTACCTAAATGGGCAGGGCGCACACCATGAATATCAGTTAAATAAGCTGCTACATCTCCTAAACCCCTTGCTGTAAGGTTAAAAGTAGTATAGCCATTAGCCCGTAATCGTCGTTGATAACGCCCCTCAAAACCCCCCTCTAAAGGAGCATAAACAGCTAAAGCACCTGCTAGTTCGAG
>CAYPSO010000147.1:0-8614 GCA_964413275.1 uncultured bacterium
CTATGATAATTACTTAATTCGATAATTTAAGTGATTAGGGATATTTTTTTTAAAGAATAATTTGACCGAAAAAATATGTTAGTTTTCTTAGATATTGATCGCCAAAAAAATAGAATGAAAACGCCCTGCCTTGTCTCCCTTCCCCTTCATCCTTCTGCCTTCAGTGCCATAACTTACCTAAAGGTGTACTATTAAGCCAATTTAAAAATATTTGTTGTTCATCTGATGGTAAATCCTCCAAAATATCTTCAATGCCTTGAGCAAAATTATTATTACCAAAATATTCTTTAGCAAGGCGATATAAATCTTGTAAAAGGGTAATTAAATGATGTTCTTTCCAAGGTGGAATACCTGTATCTTCTAGGGGATTAAATTGAAATAAATGTTTTATATATTCTTGAGAATCAGTTTTTGGAAAATGCCATTCTCGAAAAATTTTCGTAATATCTTCAATAAATAAATGGGACTGTCGTGTCCCTAATAAATCTTCTATATCTAGATAAACTGTTTGTAATAATAATAAACAAGCTTGAGTTAAAAGAGTTATTTTTTCTTTATGCTTTTCTTCCTGTGAGATTGAATTATTTACCTTATTATGACTCCAGATACTAAAACGTTCTTTTTCTGTGAGTAAAATACAGAATTTACTCTGATTATCAGTTAAATCCCGCCAAAAACTTACTGCTTCTTCTTCTTTATCTATAGGAAATATATTAATTAAATGAAAAGTTTCTCCGTTATATCTAAGAATTGGTATTTTGCGATCCTCTTGAGGGTGTTTAATATTAATAATATCTACATCCTCTCGTTTTAAAATAAACATGGGATTTCCTCATAAAAAATAAAATCTTATTAATGTACTACCTTTTCAGTAGTGTTAATTTAGGAATATAATTAATTAAAAATTTGGCTTAAATACCAATGAATATAGCTAACTACTACCGCTTATTGGGTTTGAGAACAGGGGCTAAACTCAAAGACATCAAATCTTCCTATCGTCGTTTAGTTCGACAATATCATCCTGATGCTAATCCTGATAGAGAAGCTCAAGCCCATTTTATCAGAGTTACTGAAGCTTATAAATTTCTAGTTAATTGGTTAGAAGGAAATAAAGATATTGAACAAGTTATCGACAAAAATATAGGGGCAAAAATAATTAATGTCACCCAAGAGCCAGAAACCCAACAATCTGTTCAAGATTTATCAAAATACGATGAACAACTAAAGTGGAAATCCTATGAAAAATTACACGAATTATTAAAACAAGGTAAATTTATGAGGGCAATTGCCTTAGTAGAAGGATTAGGGCAACGGCTACCTCAAGACTTAGAAGTAAAACAATGGCAGGGAATCACCTATCAACAATGGGGCAAATTTTTATTAAAAAATAAACAACCTGAAAAAGCTAAAAGTTATTTTCATAAGGCATTAAGCACTGATCCCAAAAATCATAGTCTTTGGGAACAAATACAAAAAGATTTAGAAAAAATTGAACAAAAGAAATAAATTTGTTATTCGTTATTTGTTTTTAGCGGTTAACTACGAACTACGAACTATAAGTTTATTATTCATTTTTACCAATATTAAAAGGTTGTCTTCCGGGTTCATTTTCAATAGCGGCTAAAGCTGCGGCAGAGCCAGCTAAAATATCCCTTTCTTCCCCACCTAAATATAAACGGCCAAAACTGCCCACTGCTTGCACTTGTAGAATATTAATTTGGGCTGCTTTTTCTGCTTGATTAGCGGCTAAAGCGGCATAAGCTGCTGGTTCAACTTCCAACACATATAAAGTTTGTCCCGCTAAAATCATTTGTCCACGACGAGAGCGATTAATTAATTGAGCCTGATGGGCATCAAGATTACGAATAATTTGACTAGAAATAACCCTTGGTTTAATACAATCATTTCTGCTTACACCCAAGGATTCTAAAATAGCCTTTCCTGCTGCCCTTGTTTCTCCTTGACGAGTAGAATGGATTTCGAGTAAACCGTAGAGACGTTCTACAAACTGAACACCGGGGCGTACAGAAGTTGATTTTAAAGCAATATCAGTAATACGGTTAATTTCAATTCCGGGTGAAATTTCAATCCATAAAGAAGCATCCCCAGGCAAAGGCAAAAAACCGAGAGCAACAGTTCCTATATAAGCAGCGTGTTGAGGCTGCAAGTTATCCAGAAACACATAACTGCGTAACTCTACCAAAATTTTAAGCTCCCACTGTTAAGAAATCCATTACTAATAGTGAGGTGAGGACTCTTATTTGTCAATGTTATGAGTTAATCTGACAAAAATTAATTGATAGATATTGATGGCCGTCCTATAATGGCTCATGAAAATAAATCATTAATAGTTTTTATTATGTCTGTTTATCCTCAAACCGTTAATGCTCCTAGCAAAACTAGAAAAAGAGAAAGATTATCTAATGTTTCTAAAAAAGCTAAACATCTTCAAAATAACAGCAATAGTACCAAAAACTACAAAATAACAAAACTAAATTCTAAATTTTCTTCTCTTCCTAATTGGTTAACATCATTTCGTGTGTTACAAAGAAGTTCTAGTTTTGTTGCTTTGTGCCTAATTGGTAGCACTCTTTTTCTCTATGGTTGGACAGTATATACTCAACAAACATGGGGCAAGCAATATAACAATCTAGAACATTTACAAAAACAAGAAAGAGATTTAACATTCACTAACGAAAGTATGAAAAATACATTAGCAGAAGATACAAAGATAGAGGATTCAGATTTAATCCCGGCAACTCCTGAAAAAGTTTTATTTATTAATCCTAGTAATAAAAGTAAATCTGAGTTAAACATCACACAAATACCAAAAAATCCAGTAAAAATTCAGCGTCCTTTGGGTTATTAAAATGAATCGAGAAATAAGGGCTGGGGCTAAAAATCAGTTCAGATTAGTGTTGATTTGGCTAATCCTAATGTCAAGTATTGTGGGATTAGGATACCGTTTATATAAATTACAAATTATTGGTAAAATTGACACTCATAATTTAGCTCAAGAAGCACTTACTCAAAGACAACATAAATTAAGACCTTATCTACCTAGACGGCCAATTATAGATCGTCATAATAATACTTTAGCAACCGATCGCTTTGTTTCTACTCTTTATGCTCATCCTAAATTATTTAAACATAGAAAATTAGAAATAGCACAAGCATTAAATACGGTTTTTACGGAACAAAAAATAGAAGAATTATTACAAAAATTTACTCTTCAAGAAAGTGGTATTCGTATTAAAGATAATTTATCTGAATCACAAGCAGAACAAATTAAATCATTAAAAATTAATGAAAAAGCAGTAGAGGGTTTAGAATTAGTTAGTAAATATGCTCGTTTTTATCCTCAAGAAAAAACTGTATCTGATGTTATTGGTTATGTTCAAGTAGATAGTCGTAAAGGACAAGCAGGTATCGAAAATAGTCAAGAAAAATTATTAGCTAGAGATCCCAAAGTTATACAATTAATTCGTGATGGAAATGGTAATTTAATACCTTTAGCTCATCAACAAGAAATGTTTGGAAATTTTGACGATCTTAAACTTCAGTTAACTATTAGTTTGCCTTTACAAAGAGTTGCCAGAAATGCTTTAAAGGAGCAAATGAAGGAATTTCAAGCACTGCGAGGTTCGGTAATAGCTATGGATATTAATGATGGTTCAATTATAGCTATGGTTTCTGAACCAAGTTATGACCCTAATAATTATTCTAAATTTGATGTTTCTTTATTTAAAAATTGGGCTATTTCTGATTTATACGAACCGGGTTCAACCTTTAAACCTATTAATATGGCGATTGCTTTTGAAGAAGGAGTAATTGATGATAAAACAACTATTTATGATGCAGGTAAAATAACTATTGATAAATCAACTATTTTTAACCACGATTACCACGATAAAGGACCTCATGGTAATATTAATTTAGCACAAATATTACAATATTCTAGTAATATTGGTATGATTTCTATTATGAGCAGAATTAAATCTTCTGCTTATTATGATAGATTGAAAAATATAGGTATAGAAGACTTAACAGGCATAGATTTACCCGGAGAAGTCGAAGGAAGAATTAAAGATAAAAGTATTTTTACGGCCGGTAATATTGAACGTGCTACTGCTTCTTTTGGTCAAGGTTTCTCTGTTACTCCTATTAAAATATTACAACTACAAGCTGCGATCGCCAATGGTGGTAAACTTGTTACACCCCATGTTGTGAAAGGTTTAGTTGATTCTAAAGGCATATTTACTTGGCAACCACAATTTAAGAATAAACAAATATTTTCTCCAAAAACCACCGATAAGGTTTTAAAGTTGATGGAAACTGTGGTAACTGATGGGAGTGGAGAAAAATCCCAAATTACAGGTTATCGTATTGCTGGTAAAACGGGTACATCTCAAAAAGCTAGCCCCTATGGAGGGTATTTACCTAAAGCTAAAATTACCAGTTTTGTGGCTATTGTTCCCGTTGAATCCCCTCGTTATGTTGTTATTGTCGTAGTTGACGAACCTAAAAAACCCTACAGTTTTGGCTCAACTGTAGCTGCACCTGTAGCAAAAAAAGTTCTTGATGCTTTAATTGTCGAAGAAAAAATACCTCCTTCTGGGAATCAATAATCAGTAGTCAGTTAACTAATAACTAAATAGGGTTTGCTGAACTCTTTACCCGGTGCGATCGCAATGTTTATCTTACTGTTGTATCCTTATGTTTATTTACTAACCAGAGTAGCTTTTTTAGGACAGTCAACTCGCACTTTAGAAGCCAGTCGGAGTTTGGGATGTAACCCTTGGCGCAGTTTTTTTACCATTGCTTTACCTTTAGCTCGGCCTGGGATAATCTCAGGTGTAGCATTAACTTTATATAGAAAAGCTTGGATTGGACAAGGAGGATCGAGAGTTAAAATTCATCCAAGAGTTTTGCTTTGCTGTATCAAAATATAAAGGTCAAGAATGGCTCTTTCTAGATTATTGGGACAAGATCTAAATTTTTCTTGAGCTTAATGGCTTTACTTCCGCAGAGGGATTTACCATTGGTCTGGCTGCAGCTAAAGCCAATTTTCCAACTCACTATAGAGGTGAATCTATGGAGAATATAGAAATATTTAAAGACTGGTTGGAACGGGATAAAATGAAAAAGAATATTGAGTTGTCTAAAAAAGCTTTAGAATGTTGGCAGGAACATAAAGAAATCGAGTTTGAAAGTCGTAGCTTTCTAGAGAAAATAGCTGAAAAATCCATGATAAAACTCAGAAAAATATATTTGCAAATATATTTTAGATTTATAATCTTAAAAAACTATAGTTTTTATATCTAAACTTCACCTTAGCAGTTAAAATTATTAGATGGTGGGCATTGCCCACCTACAGGATACTTTAATTTTTGGTCAGTCTGGTTAATAATTGATTAGAACGTTCTACAAAGGATTTCATACCTTCTGCATCAAAGGCTTTTTGTGCCATTAAGGCTAAATCATAAACGTGCTGACACATCATCTTAACTAATTCAGCGTTGGGAGATTCACCGTTAGCCTGAATAATTGTTCTCTGACTGAGTTGATAAATATTTTCCACTAAGGGATGATTAATATTAATCGTTAAGATGTGATCTTCAGGAAATTGCATGGCTTTTTGTTGCATTAAAGCACTCATTTCTTGGAGACGACGCATAGCTTCGGGTAATAATACCATCGCAGGTGGAGTAGCAGCCGAATCATCAGATTTAAGGGATTGAGTTTTAATATTTACCCTTGGTTTATTTAGGGCTTTCTCAAATATTTCCTTAATTATTTCACTGCGTTTTTTGTTAGTTTTAGGATCGACTATTTCGGCTGCTTGATCGTCTTTAATGAGATTGTTATCTAATTCTGAATCAACCCGTGAAAATTTAACTTCATTATATTCTCTTTCTAGGAAAGGAATGAAGTAATTAGTGTCAATAAACGAATCAAGATATAATACTTCTAAACCTTGATTTTTATATAACTCAATAAAGGTTGCTTGGGTGTCAGAATTATTGGAATAAAATACTCGATTTTCGTGTTTTTCTTTATTACGTTCTAAGTATTCTTGTAAGGTGGTATAACCGCTATTTTCATCCCTAGAAACATCTGACCAAGCGTCATCTCCTTCAGTTTGTATTTCTACTTTAGGAGCTTCTTCTGTCTTAGTTTCGTAAGTGGTGCGATAAATAATTAAGTCTTCAACTTGCTTTTTAAATTTCTCATCTTTAAGCGCACCAAATTTAACAAATGTACCTAAATCTTCCCAAGATTTAATATATTCGCTGCGATTTTCATTGTATAAAGATTTTAGGCGATCGCCTATTTTTTTCGCAATATAATCAGCAATTCTTCTGACTGTACGATGATTTGTTAAAGCAGAACGTGATACATTAAGAGGAATATCTGTACTATCAATTACACCCCGTAAAGGCATCAAAAATTCAGGGATAATCTCTTCACAATGATCGCTGACAAATACCTGATTACAGAATAACTTAATTTGTCCGGTATTAATATCAACATCAGGTCTAAGTTTAGGGAAATAAAGAATACCGTTGAGAATGAAAGGATAATCTGTATTTAAGTGTACCCATAAAAGAGGATCTTCTTGGAAAGGATATAAATAGCGATAAAATTCTAGATAATCTTCATCGGTTAAGTTTTGGGGTGACTCTTTCCAAATTGCCCTTTGTTTATTAATAACCTCGTTATCAAGTTTAATCGCCACAGGCATAAAATCGGAATACTTGGTCACCAGTTGCTTAATTCTAGCTGGTTCGACATATTCTAATTCGTCATCCATTAAGGTTAAAGTAATGGTAGTACCCCTAGTTTTTTTATCTGAAGAAGTTAATTCAAATTCAGGTGAACCATCACAAGACCAGTGTACTGCTTCTGCACCCTCTTTATAGGATAAGGTTTCGATTTCTACCTTTTTGGCTACCATGAAAGCAGAATAAAAACCTAGTCCAAAATGTCCGATTAATTGATCTGCATCTTTACCATATTTAGTAATAAAGTCTTCAGCACTGGAAAAGGCGACTTGGTTAATATATTTTTTCACCTCATCGCTAGTCATGCCGATGCCATTATCGGTAATGGATAAAGTATTTTTATCTTTATTCAGGTAAATACTGATTTCTGGCTCGCCTATATCTCCTTGTAACTCACCTGAGAGGGAAGCCATTTTTAACTTAGAAATAGCATCAACGGAGTTTGAGATTAATTCCCGTAAGAAAATTTCGTGATCTGTATAAAGAGATTTTTTGATAATGGGGAATATATTCTCAGTATGAATAGTAATGTTACCTTTTTCAAGTACGCTCATAAGCTTCAATTTACGATTAAGGGAATTTACCCTCTAATTGTCGCTGATTTAATAGCATATTAGGGTTTGGGATTGCACAACTTTTGATATGGGGATTTCCCTACCTGTTTTTATGGGAGAAGAGAGAAGATGGGGATTGGGGCATTAGGAAGACAAGGGATAGAGGGAAAATAAGGGTAAGGGGTAATAAATAGGTAAGAGGTAAGAGGTAAGAGGTAAGAGGTAAGAGGTAAGGGGTAAGAGGTAAGGGGTAAGGGGTAAGAGTTAATAGGTAATAGGTAAGACAAGGAAGACTAGGGAGATTAGGAGAAAATTAATAGTTCTGAATACAGGAACAAACGTTAAAATTTTATGTCTGAGTAGTTGAGTAAATTAAATTCCTTATTTTAAAAATACCCCGGAGTTGCATAAATTCAACTTGGTATCGGGATATATAGATGAAAAGTTAATTTATAAAATCATGAGTATATTCAAGCCATTTCGTTTTCTTCCTCCTTTAGAAATTGAAGCCAAGGCACTAGCTATTTTAGAAGAGATGAAACAAACTTCTAATTTCAGGTTAGAGTTTCCGATAGATGCGGGTGAAGTAGCTGAATTTATAGGTTTAGATTTAGTCTGGGATGAAATTCCCGATGATGATATGGGAATAGTTGCAGCGATGATTTTGCCTTTGGAGAGATTAATTGAGATTAACGAAAGGATTCAAGATTTAGGATTAGGGTTTATACAGTCAACTATTGCTCATGAAATTGGTCATTGGATTTTACATATTGATAGGGATGAAGTAGCTAGATGTGTTGAACTTTTAAAACAAGGAATTGAGATTGAGTCAGAACCTTTTTTGTGTGAAAACAGCAAAATTTTAAACGGTAGGGAATGGCAAGCACAATATTTTGCTAGTTGTTTATTAATGCCAGAATACATATTAACAGAAAAAAGTAGAAACAGAAATTTAACTAAATGGCCTGATTTATATCTAATAGCTGAAGAATTAGGAGTAAGCATTTCTAATTTAGTCCATCGTTTGCGTTGTTTAGGTTGGATTGAGGTGGTTAACCGTCAGATTCATTTACCTAAAACTGCTTTGAAAAAGAGTAGTTAATTTGTAAAATTCATTATCTTTAAATAGATATTTTCTTGATAGATAAGGTGGGTAATTTAGCAAGATTTATTAATTAAAAACCATATATCTATCTATTAAATAAGCATAATATATTTTTTTGAAGCTAACTGTTTAAATTAATTTTAATTACCTCTTTTTTTGAATTTTTTACT
>CAYPSO010000148.1:0-8609 GCA_964413275.1 uncultured bacterium
CAGTGACGGAACAATTAATTCAGAAGTCTTTAGAAAAACTATCCCAAGGAAGAACTGTAATTGCGATCGCTCATCGTTTATCCACTATTGCTAAAGCAGATAAAGTTGTCGTCTTAGAAAAAGGTAGAGTTGTCGAACAAGGTAGTTATCAAGAACTATTATCCAGAGAAGGAAAGTTGTGGAAGTATCATCAGATGCAGCATAGATCAGCCCAAGTTTCGTAATCTTTCAAGCAAATTAACTCTGTTTATCTAAAAAACTTTGAAAAATTTGAGGCTAATTTATTTTTAATTTCTTCTAATAGAAAAAAGTCATGAAAAATATAGATAATTTTATTTTAATAATCGGCTCAATGAAATCTGGTACAACCAGTATATTTAATTATTTATCTCAACATCCACAAATTGCTGGATCAAGAAGAAAAGAGCCAAATTTCTTTTCTGATGATGAGAATTGGAACAAAGGATTTGAATGGTACTTACAAGAATGGCAAGACTGGAATCCCCAAAAACACAAAATAGCTCTTGAAGCTACTATTAACTATACTAAATATCCAATCTATCCCAATGTCGCGGAAAGAATATATCAGCTTAGAAATAAAGCGGATTTCAAGTTTATCTATGTAGTTAGAAATCCCCTTGAGAGAATTGAATCACAATACACTTATGAACTAGGTTCAAACAGAGCTGATAAAATTAAAAAGTTTTCCGATGGCGATCTGGAAATTGAAGCAGAATTCATTGAAACTTCAAAATATGCCAGACAAATCAAGGAATACTACAAGTATTTTCCTGAAGAAAATATACTTTTGCTAGATTTTGAAGACTTTAAGTGTGATAATATTGGCACTTTAAGAAAAATTATTAAATTTCTGGGGCTAAGTGATAACTACGAGTTTCAGAATTTAAACGTCATTCATAATCAAACTAAAAATAGAATCATAGATGACAAGTTATGGCGTTCTTTTAGACAAATCAAGCCACTAAGAAAGGTAGTCAATCGAACAGTACCAGAAAGTACTAAGCAGGCAATTCATAGCTTATTTGGTAAAAAAGTGACTAGTAATTTTAAACTTTCTTCCCAGCAGAGAGAGCTTGTGTTATGCGAACTTAAAGAAGACTTATTAGAGCTTAAAACTAAGTATAATTTTGATTTATCTACATGGAAAATATACCTTTGACAATTACTACCTTTTAAAAGGAATAGAAAAATAAATGTTGGATGATAAGAGTTCTAATTTAAAAAAGCAATCATAATTTTTCAAGTTAGAATCAAGCACAAATACTAGCTAGCACAGTAAAATTCACGGAGCGAAAAATGGAACTAGTTAAAGATATGATTCGAGTTTATGAAGAATATGCTAGCACTAACGACGATAACGACATTATTGAACTAGTCAATAGCACTCCAATTGAAAGAAAGGTAGAGGCTTTTAACATTTATAAAAAATACTTAGTTGGAAAAAGCTGCTTTTTAGATTGGGGATGTAAACATGGTCATGCTGGCTATATGATCAACTCTTACTTAAGAAACCCAGTTGAAATTCACGGATGTGATATCAGAAAAGGAAAATATTCAATTTTTTCTGAAAAAGCAAACTTAAAATATAGCCAGCTAGAACACTATTATAAGCTGCCATATGAAGATGATTATTTTGATGTAGTGGTTGGTAATGGTGTTTTAGAACATGCAGCCGATGATAGTGAGTCTTTGAAAGAACTATACCGCGTTATCAAACCAGATGGCTATTTGATTATTACTTTTCTACCAAATTCCTGGTCATATACTGAATTTGCTAGTCGTGTGATCAAACATGGAGCTCATCGAAGAATATATTCTTTGAAAGAAATCAAGAAAATGCTTCTGCATCGAGGCTTCGTTACAGTTGATAGTGGATATCATCAAGTAATACCTTCATTAATTAGTTTATCAAAAATCAAGCAAATTCAATTTTTGTATCCAATATTAATTAATCTCTATAAAATAAACAAATATTTGGATAAGTTACCTCTGATAAACAAGTTGGCAGCTAACATATATGTTGTAAGCCAAAAAAAAAGTTGGATGTAAGTGATAAAAAGTGGTCAAACTCGCGTAAACCTTATAATGTTTCATAAGTTTGACTGAGATAGATTAAATAAGATTTAGCTTGAAATAATAATTTGTGTTAAACCTATCCGCTAAAAAGTTTTCTTTACTGCCACAACCTAGATCTGCCTGGTTGGCTATATTTGGATTTATATTTATATCATTCATGCTACTTGCTACGGGAATAAATGTTTTACTTAATTTATTTTTCCCCTTAGTAGCATTTGTCATTGCTGTGTTTTTATATTTTCGCACTCCTGTTCTTTATGTTGGTTTTACTTGGTGGTTATGGTTTTTAACTCCCTTGATTCGCCGCTTATCTGATTGGAGAGGTAATGTATATACTGAACCAAGTCCAATTTTGTTAACACCTTTTTTGGTAACTCTAGTCTCAATTATTACTTTTTGGCAGATGTTGCCCAAAATTTCTCGGCAAGCAGGATTGTCATTTCTATTGTCTTTTGCAGCTATTGCCTATGGTATTGTCGTTGGTTTAATCTTCAGGGAGCCAAAAGAACTAATAATTAACTCCCTAAATTGGCTTGTTCCCGTTACATTTGGATTTCATTTGTATGCCAACTGGCGCAAATATCCCCTTTATCGCCAGAACATGCAGAAAGTTTTCTTATGGGGTGTTTTGATTATGGGAGTGTACGGCGTGATCCAGTTTTGTACCTCTCCTCCGTGGGATACTTATTGGTTATTTAAAGCTGGATTCAATACTGGTAGTGCCACCAACGTACACAAGCTAGATACTATAAAGGCTTTCAGTATTAATGTCTGGAGTACTATGACTTCAAATAGACCTTTTGGTACTGTAATGATGGCAGGGTTAGTTTTGCTGCTGGTGAATGAGTTCAAAGGCATCTGGAGCATTCCAGCAACAATTTTCGGCTACTTGTCATTCCTACTGGCAAGAAAACGTATCACATGGCTAAGTTGGCTGATAGCAATATTCTTGTTACTTAGCTCCTTAAAATCTCAGACGCGAAAACGTATCATCACTGGCATAATTGCTTTGTTTGTGCTTTTAATTCCTTTATCTAATATTGAACCATTTTCAGAATTTATCTATTCTCGCTTTGAAACTTTTTCTGAGTTAGAAAGTGATGGTAGTGCTAATGCAAGATTAGAAACATATCGGAATTTTAGCGATGATGCGCTCAGCAGTTTTGTTGGTCAGGGTATTGGTGGCGCAACATATGACAGCGGTATCATATCCTCGCTGTTGGATATTGGCTGGCTAGGCACAATTTTTTATTTTGGTGGTGTATTGTTGCTTTTTGCTAGTGTTTATCAAAATGCCAGGGTTAGTTCAGATCCTTTCATTAGTGCGGCTCGCGCTATTAGCCTTAGTGTTTTTGTGCAAATTCCGCTTGGTAGATCTCATGTTCAAGCCCAAGGTCTAATTTTATGGGGATTTTTAAGCATGGCAGTTGCGGGTCAAAAGTATTATCTGTATCGATACAAAGACCCTGATCCAGTTGATGAGAACTTTAAGAGTTCTTATTTCATCTAGTGCAAATTGTGTAGTCAAGAATAAGGGTAAAGCAAAATGTTCGATCTAATCTGGAAAATGCAACGTAGTTCTCTAATGAGTTCAATTAGGAAATTGAGCTTTTCATATCGCTCGATAGTTTCTTCAAACTCCGCTTATTGGCTTTTGTATCAGCCATATATTTGGTGGGGCAAGATGAAGATGAAAGCCGTGGGAATAGAACCTAAAGAAAGAGTTGTAAGACCAAAGACAGAACTGGTTATAGATGGTTTTCAAGGCTCGGCCAATAGTTTTGCTACTAAAGCATTTAAAGATTGTCAAACCAAGAGCGTTGAACTTTCTCATCATATGCATTCACCAACGCAAATAGTTAAAGCAATAAAACAAGGTGTTCCAGTATTATTAACCTTGAGAGACCCAATTGGTGCAGTTTTGTCTCTTACTAGTCGCTGGCCTCATCTTTCTGTTACTCAAGGATTGAAAAGTTATATTAGATTCTATTCTCGAATTGAACCTTATGTTGACCAATGTGTCGTTAGCACTTTTGAGCAAACAATTAATCATTTAGACCAAATAATCACTCAGATAAATAATCAGTTTGGCACAGATTTCGATCTAGTTGATGTTGAGCAAGCTAATGCTGACTATAAGACCAGAAAGTCAAACATAAACTATGAATCTGAAATTAAGTTAAACCGAAAGCTAATTAAGGAGCAGAAGAAAGCTGAGTTTTCACAAGAAATTAATCTTCCATTATTAGAACGGGCAAAAGCCATTTATAATGCGCTGTACAAAAATTCTTCAAACACGGCTTTTGCCTCAAGTAAATTCAATGATTAAATTAGCAGTAAACAAGATTAATAATTGGATTTTTGTTACAGGAGTGCCACGTAGTGGAACTACTTTTGTAGGGATGACTTTAAGTTTACCTAAAGAAGTAGATTATATACACGAACCTTTTAATCCTATGTGCGGAATGCCTGGTGTGGATAAATGGTATCGTTATATAAGTTCTGATTTGTATACACTTGAGAGTAAAGATTATCATCAACTGACTCAATCTATTTTCAACTATGATTTTAGTTTGAAAAATAATGTGCCTTCTACGGATAGTTATTGGAGAAAAGTTTTGAAACATTTTCTTGGTAGCCGGGGTCCTTATTATTTAAGGTTAGCCAAGCTAAATATATTTCATCAGACAGCGATTATTAAAGATCCAATTGCTAGCCTGTTAACTGAATACTTATATGATAACTTTCAAGTAAAGCCTGTAATTGTTATCAAACATCCTGTGTCCTTCATTGCCAGTCTAAAAAGAGTAAATTTTTGGCCTCATCCCGATAAATTAAAAGATCAAAAATATTTAATTAAAGATTATTTTGCTGATGAGCAAGATTTTTTAGATCAAGACTTGTCAAATCGAGTAGTAGCAGCGGCAGTTTTTTGGCGAATCATTTATAAAGTACTGTTAGCTCAAGCAGAACAGCATCCAGATTGGCAGGTAGTTACCCATGAAAAGCTTAGTCAGGAGCCAGTAGCCACCTTTAGAAGTTTATATCAATCATTAGCAATCCCTTGGTCAGGTGCGATCGAGCAGAAGATAGTTAACCAGACGCAAAAAGGTAGTTCCACTGATGCCAGAAAAGGAGTGGTGCAGGACTTTCAAAGAAATAGCGCGGACATTTTTCAGACCCGCCGCGATTCAATTTCATTGGTAGAAAGAGAGGAAATATTTGAGATAGTTAGTGATGTAGCCTTAAAAGTTTACAGTAAAGAAAGTTTTGCTATATATTGAGGATAGAAGGTTAAAAATGAACAATAATTTTGCGTTAATTATAGGAGCGATGAAAAGTGGAACAACTAGTTTGTTTTACTATCTTACTGAACACCCACAAATAGCTGAGATAAGGAATAAAGAACCCCACTTTTTCTCTTATGAAGCCAACTTTGCTAAGGGAATGGAATGGTACAAAAATATGTGGGATTGGCAGCCAACAAACTGTATTGCTTTAGAAGCATCTACCACCTATGCAATGTATCCCAAATATGGCAATGTAGCTGCAAGAATTGCTAGTGTGAAAGATGCCGATTTTAAATTTATTTATATAATAAGACATCCTTTTGCTCGAGTCAAATCCCACATCAGACATTTGATATCGGACGGATTTCAGAATGAGATTGCTATTAGTGAAGAGCATTTATCTTATACAGAATATGCCAAACAATTAGACTTGTATTGTGAATTATTCAGTAGAGAAAAAATACACATCATGTTTTTGGAAGATTTGCAGAACAATCCTCAAGAACAATTATTTAAAATTTGTCAGTTTCTCTCCATCGATCCTAATTATGAATTTAGGCGAATTAATACAGTACGGAACAGCAGAGATACTCTGAATATTAATCCTCGGATGCGCAACTTATATAAAAACTCTTCAGTTAAGGCTGTCGGCAGATTAGTGCCACCAGAGATAAGACAAAAATTTTACTCTATTCTCTCCCGTCCAGAGCCTCTAGAAGTTGTATTATCAGAGCAACACAAAAAAATTATCTGTCAACGTTTACAACCAGATTTTGCAAAGTTAAGGCAAAAGTATGGGATTGATGTCTATCAAAAATGGGATTTGTCTACAACAAACATTAAACATTAACTTCCATGTAAATCCATGCAAAACATAAAGATAAAAGTAGTTTAGCTATTGTATGAAATATAAAAAGCTCAAATCTTTAAAATTTCTGCTTGTCGTCTTTGTTTCTTTATTCTGGTTAATATTTTGTACAAAAATGAAAGCACAAACCCCTAATTATACCCTTAAAGATTTGGCTCCTAATTATCGAGTCGACTGGGTTGGGAATAGTTTTCCTGGCACCAAAATCCTGGGAAAACCCAAGGGGATGGAGATTCAATTAAGAGAGCATGTTCAGCAGGATGTAGAAGATTTGTTTGTTACTGCCGATGGTCATTGTTATACCAATGCACTTAGAGACGAGCGGGCTGCCCAAGCATCCGTATATCGTGACGGTAAACAAATAACCATCATGGAAAAAATGATCAAGTATAATAAACGTGGTGGTTATGGAGTTGTCGCTAATCAGCGACATACTTTCGTAGCAGTCGAAATTCCTCGAGATAAACATTATGGCTTGAACCAGCACAGTAATCCTTTACAACCGTCACAAGAAAAAGTTTGGTATGGCGTTAGACGCTATCGCAGCAAAACTGGAAAAATAGCGGGATTTCCGCAAGGTTTTGCCGAAAAGGCGGGGACGATTGTCGTCAATAGCGTTCCTGAAGGTCACATTCGAGGTTTAGCTTTAGATAAAAAACATCTTTATGTAAGTGACACCGTTAATAATGCTATCAAAGTGTACGAGCTTAAGAACCTGTCCCAAGAACCCATAAGTATTTGGTCTGTGGATAAACCAGGCAGACTAGCCATTGATAGTGAGGGTTTTTTGTGGGTAGTTACTTACGGTACCAATAAAATTAGTCGCTACCAATCAAACGGGGTACTGGCTTCTCAAGCTGTAACTCTGCCAGAAAATGCGATCGTCTATGATATTGCGATTGCGCCTCAAAATCGCTTATTAATAACTGATATGGGGGTTGACCGTAATGTCAAAATCTACGGCAATATTACCACTGATCCTGTTTATGAGAATAGCTTGGGGGAGAAAGGCGGTTTGTTTTCCGGAGAAGTTGGCAAAGCTTCGGAAAACAAATTTTATCAACCAAAAGGTGTCGGTAGCGATCTCCAGGGAAATATTTATGTAGCAGATACTGTTTGGTCAGCGGAAAAAGGAGGCGGAACAGTTATTTCTGGTTATAAGCCGAATGGCGAATTATTGTGGAGTATTCATTCCCTGGAATTTATGAGCGGACTAGATATAGATCCAGCGAATGAAAATGCCCTTTACTCCAAAGAACGTCTTTATAACTTCAACCGAGATCTTTCCTCTGGGAAAACAGCAGAATATCAACATACTACTTTAGATCCTAACCAATATCCTGATGACCCCCGATTACATCAACATTTTATCGGTGTTCAAATGCGCCGTCTACAAAACAAACTGATGATGTTTAACATTCAGCGTAATGGTAACCAAATTGCTGCTTTTCGTTTTGATGAGAACAGCAACTCTCATATTGCTATTCCCTATGCTATGTTTTCTCTTGCTTCTAATAAGCTGGTCTTGCCACAGGAACCTAAAAAGCAATCATGGATTTGGCTAGATCGCAATTTTGATGGTCAGATAAATGCTGAAGAATTTGAAACAGAAGTAAATAGTAGTCTGTTCTCTCAATCTCCAGACAAGAACAAAGACAAAGACGCTAAAACTACAGATTGGATTATAGAATCTAATGGTAATCTGTGGACTGTGGCAAAAACATCTATTTTAAAATTCCCTATCTTGCAAAAAGAAAATGAATATCCTACCTGGGATTTTGCTTCTGTCAAAAAATATCATGTTCCATCGCCTTTTACAGAGGCAAAACGCTTTTTTTACGACCCGAATACCGATGTAGCCTACATTGCAGGGTATACCGAAGACGCTCCTGATTTCGGCGAATGGAAGGCAATTGGCTCAAAATTAGCTCGATTTGACAATTGGAGTAACCAACCAAAATTACGCTGGATGATTGATACTCCCTGGTATCCTGACAGTAAAGACAAACGGCAAAAATCAATTGCGATGGATATTGAAGGTGATTATGTCTTTGTTGGTTTTGAAAGCACGGGTAAAGAAACAGATCCCTTAGAACAATCGACAGTATTCGTCTATCGTCAGATGGATGGGAATTACATTGGGTCAATGCAACAAGGAGAAAGTATTGGTCCCGTAATGTTAGATAAAGGACAGGGTTTGAATGTTAGAAAAACAGACGATGACAACTATTTAGTTTTTCTCGAAGATGCAGCTTTTGCTCGATCGGTTATTTTTCATTGGAAACCCTAACATAAGATCAATAGACCTCTTGCAAAAGTCTAATAAAAAAGAGATAAATAGGTCAGTATGAGGA
>CAYPSO010000149.1:0-8466 GCA_964413275.1 uncultured bacterium
AAAAGCCGAATTAATTACCAAATATAGCTTTTGGGCTGCTCGTCACCCCTTCAGACCAGAAATAGTACCTTTTGCTTTTTCTGAATATCGTTCTAGCATATTTTCGGAAAGAGGTTTATTTTCCTTATTAGAAACAATAATCACTTCAGGATGACAATAGTTGAAAACCTCCTCACAATAGCCATTTTCTAAACCATGATTAGAAGCCACAAAAACATTAATTTTGCTTAAATTATCTTTAAAACTATCAGATTCTAATAATTTTAACCAGCCCTCTTTTTCTAAATCACTGGGTAAAATCATGTTAACATCTCGATAATGAATGAAGGTGACTAAGCTTAAGTTATGCTCATTATTCGCAACTTGATTCTCAAAAAATGTCAATTTAAGGTACTCAATTTCAATAGTTTGACTCCGATTGTTCAGGTTTTTTAAACTATTATTTAATGGTAAAGGAAAGGGTTTTAAATCCGATAATTGAGCTAAATCAAGACTGGGATTGAATACGAGAAAATGAATCGGAATATCGTGTTGATAAAATTGATTTACCAGATCATCAAATCCACTCAAATGATCCTTGGTATAGGATGGAAGAATCAAATAATCCAGATATTCACAATGTTTTTTTTGCCAAATATATTTAGCAGGATTAAATTGACCACCAGAACCACAGTCAATGAGAATGGTATGACGCGCTCCTAATTCAATCGCAGCGCAGAAACCTCGTTCTACTTGGAAAATTTTAATGTCTATCATAGTTTTGGGAATTTTATTCGAGTTTTTCTAAAGCATGACGAACTTCTACCAGATGATTATTAAAAACCTCTTTAGCAGAATCTAGCACTTTAAATATTGCTGGTTCATTGACTGAATAAAAAATATAGTTACCCTTTCGGCAACCTTTGACTAAGTTGTAGCGTCGCAGAATAGCTAATTGTTGTGATACCGAGGAAGCTTCTACCTCAAGCCACTGGGCAATATCGTTGACGTTTTTTTCCTCTTGACGCAGAGTATCCAAAATCTGAATTCGCAATGGGTTTGCCAGGATTTTAAATAAGTCGGCTTTAAAATAACTTGGTTGAAAAGGCATCTGAGTAATTTAGTATCTACAAAGGTTTTCATATAGTTTAGCATACTTACCTCTTAGCTGTGTATAAATTGATTCAGCAATGGGTTTCAAGCATCGTAATTCCTTGAACCGTTCAAAGGTTGAATAGCCTCAACTTCCTGATTTAGTTTGACAAAGTAAAGTTCTACTTCCAAATCGGGACAACGGTTTTTAAGCAACCAGTAAGCTTGACTAAGATAATAACGATGCAGTCGTTCTTCTCGTGGGTAATCTTGGCTTAATCTGGGATCTACTTTACTACTGTAGGCTCCACAATCTTGATGATCTAAAATGATTACCTTCTCAATATGATGAAGACGATAAGATAGGTCTAACTGCTCCCAAAAAGTTTCGGTTTCAGCATGACTGGGAAAATCGGCTAGAGCTAAAGAAGCTCCAGCTAAAGCTAGCCAATCATATTGATCATCTAAATTTTGCTCGCGCAAAAAATCATGTTCAAAATTGACAAACCGAAAATCAATACAAGTGAGAACCAATGCTTTTGTTTTTTCTGAAGCTTGAGCAACGGAAGGTGATTTTAACCAAAATGAGCATAAAGTCAAAGTTCCCGTGAGAAAAAACTTCAATAAGTGACGACGTTGACAGATGCAAGAGCTATAACGTTTTTCTAATAACGACATCATTTTTTCAAGTAAAGTAATATTTAATTTAAATTATGGTGAAGTAAACGCTTTGGGTCATGAAACCCTTAAGACATGAGCGAATTACCTCTTTTTAAACTCCTCTATCCAAAGCTATCTGGCAATTAAAACAAGTCTGTCCAAATTTACTAGAGCAATGGGAAAATTATTATTGTTCTAAAGCAGATCTTCCTTGTTTTCCCAGTCTAACAAAAACAAAATAAATAAAATAAATTCCATAAATAATTAATCCTGAAATACCTAAAAATCCTAAGAATCCAGAAGTAGAATTAGCATGAAAAATATCTTTATATCTCATGGGTGGTTCTAACCAAACTTGGCAGGAAGCTTCTTTCAAGAAAGTAGGAGAAAAAGCACAAGAAACAAAATAAAGATTAGCTATTACTCCTAAAATAGAATAAAAAGTTACAGCCCAACGCCAACTTGTTAAAGCTATTTTTAAAGGACTATAAGCTAAATCCCTAATTTCTTCATTTAAGTCAATCCAAAACCAAAGAGAAATGGGAATTAAAATCCTAGCAGATAAACCACTTAAAAAACCAATGGGCCATCCCGGAATCATTAAATAAACAGTAATCATTAATAAACTGGCAACCCGCCAATAAATAATTAATAATCTTTGGATTGCTTCAGATTTAGCAATTAAAGCCCAAATTAATAAAATTATTGGGGTAATTACTGTGAATAAAACGGCTAAACGGTAATCAGTCCAAACTAAAGGCCGAAACCAAATTTCTTCCATATTCTTGTTAATTTAATAAAATCAATAAAAGCAGAAATAATTAAAATAAGTTTTGAAAAAAATATTCCTAGTTTTAGGAATATTTAATTAATTTTTTAGATCAAATTATTTAGTTTTTAGGAAAAAATTGTAATCTATTTTCTTCCTTTTCTAAAACTATCCGATACAATGAAATAACTTTACTTTGTTTTCCCCCAAAGAAGGGGGATAAGAAGCTATTTAGTCATCATATAAACGACATTCAGCAGCATCAGGATTTTCCTCACAATATTTTTGTAGGGAATTTTGTTCGGGATGATTTTGTTTTTGATGAGAAGCTTCAGCTTGTAATTCCTCTACCACATCCCAAGCAGCCGCACAATCTGCTGGTGATGCATCGGTACTACATACTTCTCTAGCATTTTGACGTTCTTGTTCGATTTTTTCTTGTATATTACTCATATGTCGATCCTTGAATTTATAATTACTTTGCTTATGGTAACTATTTTTTTCACAATTAGACTAAATATGTAACTCTCATTAGGTAGAGATTACCATAATTTTTCTTTTATTCTTTACTAACGATACCAGACCATTGCACCTTTTTTTCTTGACTGCGACGATAGGAAAAGAAATATTCTGGTTGTTGATAGGTACAGTAAGGAGCGATGGCAATTTGTTCTGGTTTTATACCTAATTGCTCCATTTGTAGCTGATTTACTCTACGCACATCTAAACGTACTTTTCCTTGCTCTGTATCGGGATGCAAAGGTGAATCAATCATTGCCTCTAATGCCTCTAAAATCTTCTCTAAGGCGGTTATTTCTTTATTTTTGATTAAACTAGAGCCAACCTCAGCAGCAACCTCCTTTGTGACTTGGTAAACAGTACCATTAATAGCTGGACCTAAAGCGATACGGAGATTTTCTAATCGACTACCTTCTGCTTGCATTAGAGCAATTGTCTCTGGCACAATATCTTGGGCAGTACCTCGCCATCCAGCATGAACAGCAGCAACTCTATGGGTATTAATATCAGCAATTAATACTGGTGTACAATCCGCACTAGCTACCCAAACAGCTTGTTGCCGATTATCACTAATTATACCATCAGCAGGCGAAAAACTGTTATTTTCTTCTAGTTTTATTTCTGTTGCTTTTAAAATTTTATTACTGTGTATTTGTCGAACTCGATAAGCTTGAGCTTTAGGGTTTAAAATATTAACTAATACTTCTGGAGTTTGAGGAGAAAAATGTTGGGTAAAAAAACCATGTTTCCAATCTGCCAATAAACTACAGGTTAAATAAGGTGAATTTTGCCAATATTGCCATGCCCAAGTAACAGTTTTTGAACTCATAATTATGTTTTTTAATGAACAGAAACTATACAATATTTTATCGCAAAAATTAGATCGAGAAATTCCGATACATATTTTTAATTTAATTCCTTCCACTAATCAAAAATTATGGGAACTTTTGCAGGAGGAAAAAACAACACCAATAGCTGGAATAGCATTGCAACAAACCGCAGGTAAAGGGCAATGGGGCAGAACATGGGATTCTCCCTTGGGAGGGTTATATTTATCGGTAGCCATAAGTCCTAATATTCCTGTGATAGATAGTTTTCATCTTACTCTCTCAACAGCTTTGGGAATAGTTAAAAATTTACGAAATGAAAAAATCCCAGTATTAATAAAATGGCCTAATGATTTAATTTTAGAAAAACGTAAATTAGGCGGAATTAAAACAGAAATCAAAACTAAAAATGATAAAATAACTCAAGCTGTAATTGGAGTAGGTATTAATTGGCAAAACACTGTACCAAATACCGGAATTAATTTAAAATCATTTGAAATTTCTCTGGAATATTTAGCAGCTATTAGTATTGCAGGAATTTTATCAGAATATGAACATTATTTATCTTTAGGTATAGATGATTTATTAATATCTTATTTAAAATTATTAGCTAATTTAGGACAAAAAATAACTTTTGAAGGTAACACAGGTACAATTATAGGAGTAACTAAAACTGGTGAATTAAAAGTACGCTTATCATCTGTCGGAGCAAGTACCGAAATCAATTTATCTCCCGGCACAATTAGTTTAGGATATGATTTACTAATAACAAATAACGAATAACTGCTGTAGTGGCTTTCCTGCCATTTGCTCCTATTATTTACATATAACCATTTTCAGCTAAAAAACTGAGAGAAATATTTTCTTGTTCTTTCTGAGGATTAATTCTTAATAGTTTTTCTACATATTTTCCTAAAATATCCCCTTCAATATTTACTAAATCTCCTATTTTTAAATGAGATAAATTAGTTTTTGCGTAAGTAAGGGGAATTACTGAAACTTTAAACCAATTTCCCACCATATCGCATTCAGCCACAGTTAAACTAATACCATTAACCGCTATACTGCCCTTAGAAACAAGATAAGGTGCAATGTAAGTTGCCCATTGTTCTGACAAAGATGGAGGTGCAGCAAAAATTAATTCCCAAGCTTTATCCGTACTGGCCGAATCTATTAAACAGCCTTTACCATCAATATGTCCAGTTACAAAATGCCCTCCAATTTTCCCGCCTGCTCGTAAAGAAGTTTCTAAATTAACATATTTGGCTACTTGACTACTTTTGCCTAAAGTGGTGCGTTTTAGAGTTTCTGGGGAGGCAGTAGCAATAAAACCATTACCGATAATCTCTTCTACTGTAAGGCATACACCATCAACAGCTACACTATCACCTATAGCTAAATTTTCTAATAATTTCTGGGGAATTATTTTAAATTCATCAGTACCTGTTACCGTAATTGAACCTAAAGTTTGAATTAATCCAGTAAACACTTTTTTTTAATTGCTCGCCAAAATCAGATTTTGTTATTAATCGTAAAACAAATCACTATGATTTTAGGGCATACTTTTAATAGAGTGTTACTAAATAATAATTTTATTGCCAACCATCGCTGAGAAAGCGGATTACTCGATTATAGAGGCTAAAAATAATGATTGAAATGAAAGTTGCTGGAATTGCCTTAGATGCCATCACCCGTAGCCCTATTATATTACTTAAAGATGGCTCAGATCGACGAGCGTTGCCTATTTTCGTAGGACAAGATCAAGCTAGAGCTATTGTAAACGTTTTAGAAGGACAAGTTCCTCCTCGTCCTTTGACCCACGATCTGATCGTTAATATTTTAGATGCTTGGGATATGAAATTAGATCGAATTATCATTCATTCCCTACAAGATAATACCTTTTATGCAGTTCTTTCTTTATCTCGAAATAACAAGAAAAAAGAAATTGATTGTCGCCCCAGTGATGCAATTGCCATTGCCCTAAGAACTAATAGCCCTATTTGGGTAATGGAAGAAGTTGTAGCTGATGCTTCGATTCCTGTGGATAGAGATGCTGACGAAGAAGAGCGTCAAGCTTTTCGGGATTTTGTTTCCGAGCTTAGTCCTAATCAATTAATTAAACGTGCTGGTTATGATACAAGTTCTGAATCTTAAACTAAAATACATCTAAAAATAATAATTTTTTGGGTAAACTAAGACGGATTTACTACTGAATAGTGACTACTCTCTCAAGCATTAACTTAAATACGTGAGAGCTTATCAAGAGTGAGAATTTTAACTCCTTGGGTTGGCTTTAGTTTTTTTCCTCTTTTGACGAGGTTTGTAAGTTGTTTTTGACCCAATTGCTGCTTTAATTCCATTTTTTTGATATTGTTTATAGGCTGAAGTTCCCCAATCTGATAGGGAATGAGTCATTGCACCTAATTCTAATCCAAAAAAAAAGGCGATGGCCTCTATTGGATGTTTTTCTTTAATTGATCGAAAGATTTTACTAAAAAACTCTTGCCAATTCCAATCAAAGCCCCACACTAATTGAGTAATTCCCACTAGAAAAATACTAATTACTGTTATCCAAGTTAGTAAATATAACAGTCTAATAACTGTACCAATAATGAATCCATGAGATAATTTAGAACGATGACGGAGAAATTTTTGATAAGGAATCCAAATAAATCTAAATTTACCCCAACGTTTGAATTGAACGGAATATATATCTAAATCTGGGCCGAACATTAAGCCGCTAAAAATAAAACAACTGGTAAATACCAAAGTAAATTTACTACTACGGCTTAATAATAAAGTAATTCCTGTAATCCAGGGTAACAGCCATAAAGTTATGCGATCGTGGGTTTGACCAGAGGGCATGATTTTCTTTTGTGTAACCTTCAACTCTCATCAATATAACCTTTTATCATCCCGAAAAAAAAATCCTCTAACCTCTTGATTTTTTTTGGGAGGTTATGCTATATTGAGTAAATGTGAACGAAAGGGCGATTAGCTCAACGGTAGAGCGCCTGCCTTACAAGCAGGATGTTACTGGTTCGAATCCAGTATCGCCCATTCTATATATTCTTATGGCTTCTAAATTATAACCATTAACTTTCTGTTTATAAGGCTCGTTTTACCCAGTTTTTACCCACTTTTTCAGCTTAGCCCTAGTGGAACTTAAACAAAAAATCAAGTCAAATAAGTATATAATCTTTATATAGCAAAAGTTCGACGATGAACTAGCACAACGCAAGGCGATGTGGTTTCCTACCCAATCAGTAGCTCATAACAGATAAACTATCAAAAGTCTTACTACATTAAATAAAATTATTAAAAATTATACTAATTTGAGAGATTATAAAATCTGCGTTTGTTAAATTAGTATTATTTCAAATTAAACTGTTTTTATTTTTTAAATTATGCCTAAAAAAGTTTTTGTTACTGGTGCGAGTGGTTGTATAGGTCATTATATTGCTGAATCTTTAATTAGAGAAACTGATTATGAATTATTTTTTTTAGTGAGAAATATTAATAAAATTAAGTTTGATTATCAAGAGCGTGAAGGAATTAATATTATTGAAGGCGATTTATTAAAAATTGAAGATTTAAAAGAACTATTATCAACTATTAATATCGCAATTTTAGCAGCAACAGCTTGGGGCGATTCTGAAATTACTTATCAAACAAATGTAGTTAAAACTTTAGAATTATTAAACTTATTAAATCCGAACGTTTGCGAACAGGTAATTTACTTTTCTACAGCTAGTATTTTAGGAAATGATAATAAATTACTGCCTGAAGCTGGAACAATAGGAACAGATTATATTCAAACTAAATATGAATGTTTTACTCGTTTAAAAGACTTAGAAATATATCCTAAAACAACTACGATTTTTCCTACTTTAGTATTTGGAGGAGATGAGAATAAGCCTTATTCTCATTTATCTTCAGGCTTACCAGAAATAGCAAAGTTAATTAATTTAATTAGATGGTTCACAGCAGACGGTAGTTTTCATTTTATTCACGGAGAAGATATTGCCACAGTTGTGACATATTTAGTAAAAAATAAATTGGATAAATTCCAAGAATTAGTTTTGGGAAATACACCTGTTACTGCTGCTCAAGCAATCCAAGAAATTTGTCAATATTTGCATAAAAAAATATATTTTCAAATACCCTTATCTATGACCTTAGCTAACTTTTTTATTAAAGTTTTTAACGTTCAAATGGCAGAATGGGATAGATTTTGTTTAAAATATCGTCATTTTATCTATCAAAAATATGTTAATCCTGCCACTTTTAATTTGCAACCATATTGTAGTAATATTAATCAGTTGATGAAAATTCATAAAATTTAATATTATTATTTTAGATAAATAAATAAGTAGGTGAGCGAAATTAAATGTAAAATGGTGGGCAATGCTAAAAACTCTATAAGCCTTATTCATAGATTCTCATAAGCATTTCCCACCCTACGAGTATTTTAACATCTCGACTTGCCCTGAGCCATGTCGAAGGGAGTCGAGGCTTTAACTTTTTTTATGCCTACCTACCTACTTACTCACTATTAACTATTAACTATTAACTATTAACTATTAACTATTAATTATGACAGCTTATCGTGTTGGAATT
>CAYPSO010000150.1:0-8456 GCA_964413275.1 uncultured bacterium
TAAAGAAAAATCAATATGTTAAATTAAAAATATAAAGCCGTCCTCCGCTAACGCGATCTCGAAGAGCCGCCTTCGGCGATCGGACGGGGTTTCTGACCCAAAATTTTTGATGAAAAATTGAAATGCCTGAGAGCTTAAAATTCAGATGAATTCCCTCAACCGGAAATTATTTAGAGACTTATGGCACTCACGGGGACAATTAATTGCCATTGCCTTAGTTATTGCCTGTGGTATTGCTAGTTTTGTCATGGCAAGGAGTGCCTATACATCTCTAACTCTGACTCAAAATACTTACTACAATAAATATCATTTTGCTCAGGTTTTTGTCTCTCTTAAACGTGCCCCTGAAACCCTTAAAACCCAGATTACTGATATATCTGGAGTAGCTCAAACCCAGACTCGCATTGTAGTAGATGTTACCCTCGATATTCCTAATTTAGCCGAACCAGCCACAGGAAGACTGATTTCCTTACCAGAACAACCAATTTCTATGCTTAATGAGCCTTTTATTCGTAAAGGGCGTTATGTTGAACCCGGAAGGGGAAATGAGATCTTAATTAGTGAGGCATTTGCTGAGGCCAATAAGTTGCAGTTAGGGGATAGTATTGGAGCAATTATTAATGGCAGATGGGAAAAATTACACATTGTAGGAGTCGCTCTTTCTCCTGAATATGTCTATGAAGTGCGAGGTGCGGGAGAATTATATCCTGATAATAAGCGATTTGGTATTATTTGGATGGGTAGAAATGCTTTAGGTAAAGCTTATGACCTTGATGGAGCATTTAATAATGTTACTTTATCTTTGAGTCCGGGGGCAAAAGAAATTGAGGTCATTAGCCAATTAGATAAATTATTAGCCCGTTATGGTGGTTTAGGTGCTTACGGCAGAGAGGATCAATTTTCCCATTCCATTCTCATTGATGAGATTAAGGGTTTAGAAATTATGGCTACCCTGCTACCTTCAATTTTTCTGGCTATTGCTGCTTTTCTCTTGCACGTGGTTTTATCAAGATTAGTAGGTACACAACGGGAGCAGATAGCTGTTTTAAAGGCTTTCGGTTACGATAATGTGATGATAGGCGGACATTATCTAAAATTTGTGCTGATAATTGTTACTTTTGGTTCAATCTTAGGTATTTTACTTGGCGTGTGGTTGGGAAGAGGACTCACAGAACTTTATACCCAATTTTATAAGTTTCCCTTGTTGCGTTATGATTTTAGTCCGAGAGTCTTGGCTACAGCCCTTTTAGTTAGTTATTCTCCTGCTCTGATGGGTGCATTTATGGCAGTAAATAAAGCTGTTTCCTTACCTCCAGCCGAAGGAATGCGCCCCGAACCTCCAGCCAAGTTTAAGCCTACCATAATAGAAAGACTAGGATTACAGCGTTTTTTTTCTGTTGCTGGCAGGATTATCTTACGAAATTTAGAACGCAAACCCATACAAGCGAGTTTATCAATTTTTGGAATTTCCTTAGCCGTAGCAATTCTGATTACGGGAAATTACATGAAAGATGCGGTTAACTATTTAATGGATTTTCAATTTCGTCAAGTACAAAGGGAAGACATGACTATAGTATTTAATGAGCCTCGTCCTTCTCGTACCCGTTATGAAGTTGCTAATTTACCCGGAGTAATTGATTCTGAGGCATTTCGTTTAGTTGCCGTAAGACTGCGTTTTGAACATCGCACCTATCGCACTGCTTTAACAGGAATTGAACCCCAGGGGCAATTCCGTCGGTTAATGGATAAAAATTTACACTCGGTTTATCTGCCTAGTAATGGAGTAGTGATGACCACAAAACTAGCAGAAATATTAGGAGTGAAACCCGGAGATATTCTGACGGTAGAAGTTTTGGAAGGAAGTCGCCCCGTACGTCAAATTACAGTAGCAGGATTAGTAGATGAATTGTTAGGAGTGCAAGCTTATATTGATATTAATGCCCTCAATCGCTTAATGCGAGAAGGTTCAACTATTTCCGGCGCTTATCTTGCTGTAGATGCTCATTTGGCTAATCAGCTTTATACCGAATTAAAGCAAATCCCTGCGGTTACGGGAATATCTACTCGTGAGGCTGCTTTAAATAGTTTTAAAGAAATTAGTGCGGAAAATCTCAATATAATGACTACTTGGCTGGTTATTTTTGCTTGTATTATTACTTTTAGTGTTGTTTATAATTCTGCTCGTATCGCTCTTTCGGAAAGGGCAAGAGAGTTAGGTAGTCTGCGAATTATTGGTTTTACTAAAGCAGAAGTTGCCTTTATTTTATTAGGTGAACAAGCAATTTTAATTGTCTTAGCAATTCCTGTAGGTTATTTAATTGGTTATGGTTTAGCGGCACTGATGTCTTTTGCTTATAATTCTGAGTTGTATCGTTTACCTTTAATTATTACTAAGTTTAATTTAGCTTTTACTTTTATCATAGTTGCGATCGCAGGATTAATTTCTGGTTTAATTATCCGCCGTCAAATTAATCGTTTAGATTTAATTGCTGTCTTAAAAACCAGAGAATAATTTTTAGAACTATTATATGTAGCAATATTTTTAATCAACGTTCAGAATAGTAATTTTATAAATTCTAGTGCGATGCCTACAACTTAAAGTTAATATATGCCGATCGCAATTTGAATTGCTTGTAGAATACGTTGAAAAGATTCTGAACTAATTTCGCCATAAGGACTTCCTTCGAGATATTTTTTTTCTATATTAGTAAGAACATCACACATTGCTACTGAATCTACATTTAATCCTCCTTCTTGTTTTGTAATTAAAGTACGACTCGGATTAGCTACTTGGGAAATATCAGAAGAAAAAGGAACAACTAAGATAGTAGAACTATATTGATTGCGAATATCTATAGAAACCACTACCACTGGACGTTTTTTAGTATCTCCAGACTGTTTTAAGGCTTTGCATAGGTAAACTTCTCTTTGTCTGGGGAAATCTGCGATATTATTCATCTATTGATTTAGATACTTCCCAAAGAAATTTATCCCAGCCAGAAATTGCTTGTTCTTGTGTTGCTTGTGTCCATTCTTTTTCTAATGACTCATCGGTAACAGAACGATTTTGATAAAAATGTCGTAATTGTTCCTCAATCTTTTGTTTGCGCCATAACTTCAATCCTGCTTCAACGGCAGCAGAACGATTGTTTGTTAGTTCATCTATTTCTTCGAGTAACTGATTATCAATAGTGATAGAAATACGCTGTTTTTGAGAGCTTTTCATTATCCATATTTATTTTCTTTCCATATATATAGTAATACTTTTTATACACTTATTACAGCTATCATGCAAGGAACTACCTATGTGTTGATAAAATTAAAGTAAAGCAATGGAGGTCAATCAGATGATGCAGGCCATGATTTTACAAGCTCCCAAAGAGAAACTGCGTCTCGAATCAGTGCCAATTCCTCAACCTAATCCTCAACAAGTGTTAGTCAAAATTGAGGCTTGTGGGGTATGTCGTACTGATTTACATATTGTTGATGGAGAATTAACCCAAGCTAAGTTTCCTTTGATTTTGGGGCATCAGATTGTTGGAATAGTCGAAGAAGTGGGAGTCGAAGTTAAAAAATTTGTTCCAGGGATGCGAGTAGGAATACCTTGGTTAGGAGGAACTTGTCAACATTGCCGTTACTGTCAAACTCAGCGAGAAAATCTTTGTTCTCAAGCAAAATTTACAGGCTATCAAATTGATGGAGGTTATGCAGAATACACAGTAGCCAATGAACAGTTTTGTTTTGCCATTCCCGAAAACTATTCCCCCCTACAAGCTGCTCCATTACTTTGTGCGGGATTAATTGGTTATCGCTCCTATCGCATAGCTGGTGATGCCCAGAAACTTGGCTTTTATGGTTTTGGTGCGGCTGCTCATATCCTCATCCAAATTGCGATTCATCAAGGGCGAGAGGTGTATGCTTTTACCAAACCCGGAGATATTGAGGGACAAGAATTTGCTCGCTCATTGGGGGCAATTTGGGCGGGAGGCTCGAATGAACAACCTCCTGAGATTTTAGATGGAGCAATTATCTTTGCTCCTGTGGGAGCATTAGTTCCTACGGCTTTGAAAACCATAGCTCCCGGAGGAGTTGTTGTTTGTGCGGGCATTCATATGAGTGATATTCCTTCATTTCCCTACCAGATTTTGTGGGAAGAGAGAAGTTTACGCTCTGTTGCTAATCTCACTCGTCAAGATGGAGAAGAATTTTTAGCTTTAGCACCACAAATTCCAATTCAAACACAAGTATCTTCCTTTGCTCTCACAGAAGCTAATGAAGCAATAGAATGTCTGCGAAGTGGCAAGATTAAAGGAGCTGCTGTTTTACTACCATAATCAATTTGACTTAGAATAAGCAATAATTTTTTTTAAAGTTTCTACCTTATTTTGATATTCCAAATCATCTAAAGTTGGAATAAGCCCATCGTCAGAAATAAATTCTAATAAATTAATCCAAGACTTGCAACCACCATATTCTTGTTTATAGGAAATAGTAACAGGTTGAGATAAATTATAAACTCGAAGTAATAAAACATTTAAAGGTTGTTTAGGCTTCCATTTTAAACGTTCATGAATAAATTGTTGATTCCAAATATGATAAGGTGACAAATTACTAATAATTTCCTTATTATCTATCAAAAATAAATCAGTAACAGTCGCTTTACATTTTATTTCAATTGTTTCTGGATGCCATCCCGAAGCAACAGAAGTAACTAAATTACTGTAATTATCTTTTAAGAATTCTGGTTTTTGATGTTCAAAAGTGGGATAAAGCCAAAAATTATTCTGTTCTAAATTAAAACCTTTTCCTGCTTCTTTAATTCCTCCTTTACGTAGTAAGATAATTGTTTCTCCTTCACTTAGAGCATTGAGTGCAACATTCCATTCTTTTAAAGCTAAATTATTATTCATAATTGATAAATCATTATTAAATTTGTTCTTGGCGATCGCAAATTTTACATTTCCCTAATATTAATTATCAGGTATAGATGATAACTTTGATTGAATAGTAAAGAAAAAAGTTGATCCTTGATTTATTTCACTTTCAACCCATATATCTCCCCCCATTAATTCTATTAATTTCTTACAAATAGCTAATCCTAAACCTGTACCACCAAATTTACGACTTAAAGATGAATCAACTTGAGAAAAAGGCTGAAAAAGTTGATTTAATCTTTCTGGTGGGATACCAATTCCTGTATCTTTAATTGAGAATAAAATTTTCTTTTTTTCTATGTTTTTAACAGAAACAAAAATTTCTCCTTGATGGGTAAACTTGATAGCATTACCAATAATATTAACCAATATTTGGCGTAAACGATATATATCAGTATCAATAAATAAAGGAACATCTGGTTCAATTTTATATGATAGTTGCAATCCCTTACTTTCCGCTTCTGGCAAAATTAAATCAAATACTAAATTAAGACAATTTTTTAACTCAAAATGATGTTCTGTAACAGTTATTTTTCCAGATTCAAGCTTAGAAAAGTCAAGAATATCATTAATGATAACTAATAAATTATTACCACTTTCTTGAATTATTTTTAGAAATTCATCTTGTTGTTCGTCTAAATCTGTATCAAATAATAAATCAGTCATGGAAATAATCCCATTCATTGGAGTGAGAAGTTCGTGACTTAAAGTTGATAAAAATTCTGATTTTAGTTTAGCAATCTCCTGTGCTGTTTCTTTATCTTTTTCTAATTGAATTTTAATAGTATTAATGTCTAATAATTGCTGATTGGTTTTTAGTAAATCTTTAATAGTTAAAAATTCTGTTTTGACAACTAAAAATACAAAAATAGAACCTAATAAAAAAATCACTCCTGTAAGCAATAAAATTAATCCATATATTTTAAAATATAATAAAATTATGACAAAACCATAACCAAATAAAAAAGCTATCATTAAGTAATATAAGCTAATCCACGCTTTATAATACTTATTTTTTTTTATCAAACGAAAAACTTTTCCTGTTTCCCTGATTGAGAGAAACATTACAATTGCACCTAAAAATATTAAAATTATTATAATATTGTCCACAATCAAAGTAAAATAAATGGTTTTCTAGATTTAAAATAGTTTGTTTAAAATCTATAATTATTTTACAATAAGTGCTTAAACAAAATTAATTACACATTTTGCTATTCACTTAAAATTGCGGATGCGCAGCGCTCCGAGGTTTCCTCGTCGCCGTGCGCGCACCAAGAAGCTGTATCTCTTACAAGAGTGCCTATTCCCTATTCCCTATTCCCTATTCCCTCTCTCAAACATGTAATTAATTGTGTGTACCTACTTAATAGTAATTAATCCTAGCTCTAAACTACGAAAAAAAATCCCTTGAAGCGATCTCCTTTTAGATAAGTGAGGTGGCAATTTATCTAAATTCCAGAATTGAAAACTACAATTTACCTAATTGCCCACCCTACAATGCTTAAATGTTAAAATGCTAGTAAATAATCTTTACAGAAAAACATAGAATGTTGACCGAGATAGAAAAAGAATTAGAAGAAGCAGTGGGTAGAAGACGTAATTTTGCAATTATTTCTCACCCCGACGCGGGTAAAACAACCTTAACAGAAAAACTCTTACTCTACGGAGGAGCAATTCACGAAGCAGGAGCAGTTAAAGCTCGCCAAAATCAACGTAAGGCGACTTCTGACTGGATGGAAATGGAAAAGCAACGGGGTATTTCCATTACTTCCACCGTATTACAGTTTGACTATCGTAATTGTCAGATTAACTTATTAGATACCCCTGGACACCAAGATTTTAGTGAAGATACCTATCGCACCCTAGCTGCTGCTGATAATGCAGTTATGTTGATTGATGCAGCTAAAGGTCTAGAGCCACAAACCCGTAAATTATTTGAAGTTTGTCAATTGCGAGGTTTGCCGATTTTTACCTTTATTAATAAAATGGATCGCCCCGGCAGAGAGCCTTTAGAGCTTATTGACGAAATCGAGCAAGAATTAGGAATGCAGACTTATCCGGTTAATTGGCCCATTGGAGGAGGCGATCGCTTTCAGGGAGTTTTTGACCGTTTTCAAAGGACTGTACACCTGTTTGAACGTCGCTCCCACGGCTCTCAGGAAGCTCAGGAAGAGGTAATAGAGCTTGATGACCCCAAACTTGAGAAATATTTGGAAGAAGAGCTTTATTTACAACTTCAGGAAGACATAGAATTATTAGCAGAATTAGGCTCAGACTTTGATTTAGAAAAGATTCACGCTGGAAAAATGACTCCCGTTTTTTTTGGTAGTGCCATTACTAATTTTGGTGTGAGATTATTTTTAGAGAATTTTCTTAAATATGCTCTTAAACCCGAAGCCAGAAATTCATCTAAAGGCAAAATTGAGCCAACTTATCCCGAATTTAGCGGTTTTATCTTTAAATTACAAGCAAATATGGATCCTAAACATAGGGATAGGGTAGCTTTTGTTCGGGTATGTACGGGAAAATTTGAAAAAGATATGACTGTTACCCATAGTCGCACCGGTAAAACTATTCGCTTATCTCGCCCTCAAAAGTTATTTGCTCAGGGTAGAGAATCCATTGAAGAAGCTTATGGCGGTGATGTTATTGGTTTAAATAATCCGGGAGTATTTGCCATCGGCGATACTATTTATTGTGGGGAAAAGCTAGTTTATGAGGGGATTCCCTGTTTTTCACCGGAATTATTTGCTTATCTAAAAAACCCCAATCCTTCTAAATTCAAACAATTCCAAAAGGGAATTAAGGAGTTAAGAGAAGAAGGTGCTGTGCAGATTATGTACTCGACAGATGACTTTAGACGAGATCCAATTTTAGCCGCAGTGGGGCAACTGCAATTTGATGTAGTTAAATTCCGCTTGTTAAGTGAATATGGAGTAGAAACTACTTTAGAGCCTTTAGGTTATAGTGTCGCTCGTTGGGTTAAAGGAGGTTGGAAAGCCTTAGAAAAAGCAGGTAGATTATTTAATACTATGACAGTAAAAGATAATTGGGATCGTCCGGTTTTATTATTTAAAAATGAGTGGAATTTACAACAAATTAAAGGCGATTGTCCCGATTTACAATTAGATGCGATCGCACCTGTTGGTTCGGGAATACAACCAGAATAAATAGTTCATAAATAGTTCGTGGTTAATTTTTTCACTGTGGGGTAAGAAATCTTAAATTATAATTATAAGTAATTAATTTAAACATTAGTTTTACCCTATATTTGACTCAGGGCTATTTCATTCTAAAAAGTACCAAAATATGTTTTAATCCATAACCACAATGTCTCTGTGCTTTCGCCATATTAGTAAATCCGGCTTCTCGGTAGAGATTAATAGCTAAATTTCTTGCAATCGCCCAAATATTAGGAAGAAAACCAATTCGAGTTCGAGAACGATCTTCGGCGAAGGTAACATCTCTAATACCAATTTGCGTTCTAAAAAGTAATTCTGAAATGAGGAAAATAAGTCATAG
>CAYPSO010000151.1:0-8411 GCA_964413275.1 uncultured bacterium
TCCATGAGGTAAGAATCCCCCGTTACACCCGTAGGGTTAGCGGTGGGAGTGTCAAATATTAATCATTTTATACAATAAGATATTTAAAGAAGAGAATTTTCACCATTGAAAAAGCCTGTTTTAGAGAAAAATAACTAAATTCCAAAAATTTTAAATCGTATTTTTTATTTAATACCCCCAAGGGAATTCGAATCCCTGTCGCCTCCGTGAAAGGGAGGTGTCCTAGGCCTCTAGACGATGGGGGCTTGGACTAGGTAAAAATTTTACCTACATTTATTAATAATAACAATAAAATATTTGGATGTCAAGTTTTATGAGCAAAAAGTTTATTTAGTTTAAATAAACTATATCATTATATTACTAACTATATAAATAAGATGGAAGTAAATAAATTTTTACAACAATACACCGCAGGCGAAAGAGCTTTTCAGAAGATCGATCTGAGGGAAGCAGAATTAGTTAAACTCAATCTCAGCAGAATAGATTTAACGGGAGCAGATTTACGACAATCACGATTAGGAAGAACTAATTTAAGTTATGCTTGCTTACAGAAAGCCGATTTAAGTGAGTCAATTCTTTGGGGTACAGACTTAACTGAAGCTAACTTGGAGCGAGCATTATTAAGAGAAGCCGATTTAAGTGGTGCAATTTTAACTCAAGCTAATCTAGAGCAAGCTAATTTAATTAAAGCAATCTTAAATGGTGCAAATCTGAGTGGAGCTAGACTTTGTGGAGCCTTGATGATTGAAGTCGATTTTCATCCTGCTTCCGATTATCGCACTAACTTGAGTCAAGCTGATTTGAGTTATGCGGATCTAAGCTATGCTAATTTACGTATGGCTCTTTTATATCAAGCAAAATTAGATGGCGCAAAACTTTGTCGTGCTAATTTAGCTGCGAGCATGGGAGCTTTTGCCACCGATCTTGCAGAAGCTAGTTTGCAGGGTGCAGATTTGAGTTATGCTGACCTTAGTGGTGCGATTTTATACAAAGCTAATTTACAAAGTGCCGATTTAACTGGCACAAACCTTAATAATGCCGATCTCAGAGAAGCAATTATGCCTGATGGTAGTATGTATAAATAAATGAAGATTTTTGAGTTTTGGAAATCCTGCTTTTTTGCCTTGTTACTCCATCCCACTGAAGCTAAAGTATTACTCCAATCAAACAAGGGTAATTATTACCTGCCTTATGTTGAGATTAATAAAAGAATCTTACTAGATGATTTTAAATCCGTTAAGGATGCGATCGAGCAAAGACTTAATATTTCCGTAAATATTTTACACTATGCTAGTTATCAAGTTAACAAAAAGCAACGCAAAATTCAAGGCATATATGTATTAGAACAGCATAACTCTGCCGAAGAAATACAAATCGGAACTTGGTTTGATCTCTCAACTTTAAAAAGTCTATCTTTTGATGTTCCCGAACACAAATCAATAATTGAAAAATATTTAATCGAGCTTGCAAGTGGTAATAGTCCTAAACTTCGTCCACCTTGGGCACAACCTGGTTGGTTTAGTGAGGCTTCAGAATGGATTGAGGAGCAATTAGTAAAATTGGAGTACAAACAAATTGCTCCTGTGGAATATATTAGAAACTGGTCAATATCATCTGTTCTCAAGGTTAAAACTACAGGAGGAAATCTATATTTGAAACAAGCTTCTACTTGTTTACCTCTTTTTTGTGATGAACCAATAGTTACTGCAAAATTAGCAAGTTTATTTCCAGAGCATATGCCAACGGTGATTAGTATCGATTGTCAGCATCAGTGGATGTTATTGGCAGATTTCGGTAAACCTATTGGTAATAATGTATCTCTTAAAATTAAACAAGATATTTATTCTTTATTTGCTCAAATTCAAATTCGGGCAATTCAACAACGCAATTACTTATTAGATGTAGGATGTTTGGATCGACGTTTAGAAATCTTACAGTCTCAAATCGAGCCTTTAGTTAACGACAAAAATGCCTTGTCTGAATTATCAGCAGCAGAAATCGAGCAGCTACATACTCTAGCTCCATATCTCAAAAACTTATGCTCGCAACTAGCTATTTATAAAATACCAGAAACATTGGTACACGGAGATTTACATTTACGTAACGTTGCCCGATATAGGAATAATTATCTTTTTTTTGATTGGACAGATAGTTGTATATCCCATCCTTTTTTCGATCTGTTTGAGTTGTTTATTGAAAGCAAACAAAAATCTTTTTTAGGGCGTTTAAATAGTTTATGGCAGCAGAAATCTAAAAATCGTTTACGGGATCAATACTTAAATCAATGGAGTGAATATGAATCAAAGGAGCGTTTGCTGGAGGCTTGGAATATAGCTAAACCTTTAGCTATGTTGCATCATGCTATTACCTACCAAAATATGATTCATAATTTAGAAGCAAGAACTAAACAAGAAGTTAATCGGGCATTACCCTATTTATTACGAGAAATTATTAGATTGTGCTAGTAATTAATTAAATTATCTATCTTAGTTCGAGGCTCATAGATATGGACAGTACCTTTAACAACTGCTATATAATAAACGCAGAAAATTAAACCATAACAAAATCATGTCTGATGTTCCCCATAAAACGCAGGAAATAAATAGATTAAAAATTGACGAAGATTACAGTTTTTCCGTCGCCGATCAAGCAGATCAATTAATAAATGATATTTTTGCCGAATTAGACGAAATATTAGAACACAAGGATTATAGTAACAATATTACTAGTTATGAAACTGTTAATCAGGTAAAATCAGAAGAATCTTCGCCTTTGTCTCTTGAAGCCGAAATAATATCAGAAATAATTCCCAGAAAAGAAGAATTAATACAGCAACAATATTTTGATTCTACTGCCTTTGCTGAAGAAGAATTATTACAAGAAACTAATAAGAGATTAAATAAACATTTTGATAAGTTCCTATTTGTTGGTTCACTTAGTTTTTTATTAGGAGTAATTGCTTGGTTAATAAATAGTGAAAAAATTCAGCTTCCTATTTTTGTTAGTCAAGGTCAAGAAATTGTAGCAGTAGAAAATACAACATCTTCTTCAAACGCAGAATTTGCTAATTATCTATTACAATCTTTAAAAATAATCGATCGAGAAACTCCAATAATTACAGCCAAATCATTGGCAACAGAAAAACCAAAATCAGAAGAAGAAAAACCGGCTAATGTTAAATCAAATTCGCCAACTCAAGTAATTGAAAAAAGAATTTATATACCTTTTTATCAACCTACACCACCTACACCATCTCCATCACCTACACCACCCCCATCTACAATAGTCAAAAATACACCCACTCAGAAATTAGCTCCGCCCCCTGCACCCACACCAGTTAAAAATATACCAACTCCACCACCAGCACCTCAACCTGTACCCCAATCGAATATGACTTTTCCTGAAGTTGAAGCAACTAATATACCTGATGCCATGGGAGAAAATCAAATAGAATCTGAAGTTGGTGAAGTAGTTTCCTCCGTTGCCGATAATCCTATGTTGCTAGGATTAATAGAATTAAATGATAATAATCGTTCTGCTGCTTTATTTGAAATTAATGGAGTCACCCGTAGAATTGAAGTTGGCGAAAATATAGGTTCTAGTGGTTGGAGTTTACAGTCTGTGGCCAATGAAAAAATTGTAGTTCATCGTAACGGAAAAGTTCGCTCTTTAATGGTTGGACAACAATTGTAGAGCTATTAGGAATTTTATTTGTAAATATAAATTTCAGGCTAGTAAATCTTATAAAAATGTAGTGCTATACTTAAGGGTAGATAGCAAAAGTTTCTACGGATGAGTCGTTATGGAACCCCAAAAAAAACACATCTTAAATCTAACATATACTAAAGCAAGGATTAAACCCTTTTTAAATCCTTTGTTTTGGGGTAGTTCTCTAATCGTATCCGTATTTTTCTATGGGTTATGGCAATATGCAACTAATCCCGATTTATTTATTCGGGAAAGTGCAGGACCAACAATTAATGGAAATGAACCCCAAAATGCATCTACTACACCTAATACGGGGCAAATTCAACAAGGAACACCATCTCAACAAGTTGAACAAATACCATCAGCAAACAACACAGATAATGAGCCATTGACAGCAGAAGATTTGGCTAATCTAGCTGATATTGACAATATAGGTAGTCTTTTTCAAGAAGTTGAACTCAATCCTCTTTTAAGTCCAAAAAGATCTAAATCTAATTCTAAAGATAATTCAGAAAATAATTTATTTCAAAAGGTAGCTGAATCAGATAATTTAGGTATTAATAATTCAGATGCTAATGAACCTAATTCGGAAATTAAAAAAATTGAAGTTATTAAACCTAATGCTCAACTACCTTCTCTACAAGATTTAACCGAGCGTCAAAGGGCTGCTGTACAACAAGATACTTTAAAACAAGCAGTGCAAAATACTTCCCCAATCTTTTTAGATTCTAAAATTGTACCTAATCAATTTAACGGAGCAAATAATAATAATTTTAATAATATAAATCCTAATTCTCAAGGCATAAATAATTCTAATGCTAATTATTTAACTCCCGATCCTGTAACTCAGATAAATCCCTATAACAGTTTAGGGTATAATAATCCTTATACTATTAATCCTCAAACAACTAATCCTCAAACAATAGAACAAAATAATAATAATTTATCTGGTTTTTCCCAAGGATTGAATAATAATCCTGCAAATATACAAACAAATCCCTATCAAAATAATAATTTTAATAATAACAATTTAGATAATAACAATTTAGATAATAATAATATTATTATTACCGATCAAAATCAGCAACCTGAGCAACCTCAACAACCAGCAAGGCAGCCATCAAAAGTATTATATTATTATTAAACAATTGAGTCTTGACAAATTATTGAACATTGATAAATGTTTAATGATAAATGCTAAATGAAATGACTTATTACTAATTTATTTAACTGCTCACTAATGTTACTTTTCCCATTGGTAAAGTTATACAAACAATAGTATCCTTTTCAGCAATACTTTTAATCGTCAATTCACCACCATATAATTCGGCTAAACGCTTGCAAATACTTAATCCTAAACCGGTTCCTTGTTGTTCGTATATTTCTCTACCAAACTGTACATATGCACCTATATTTTTAATTTGTTCAGAAGTCATGCCCCTACCATAATTAGTCACAAAAAATAAGCAACTATTTCCCTGAATACAATTTTTAATTGTGATTGAAGTATTAGGAAAAGAATATTTAAAAGCATTATCAACTAATTCTTTAATAATAATTATTAACCAATTTTCGGCTACACTTAACGAGAGATTTTCAATAGTAATTTTTAAATCACTTTGACGATTATAATTTTTAGCTATTTCTTGAGCAATTTGATTAGTTAAAAATTTAACATTAGTTACTTCTCCTTTAAGAAATTGTGTTAATTCTTCAGGATTTTTAGTGATGATTTCAAGTTTACTATATATTAAAAACTTTTGAATTAAATTATATAAACGTTGACCAGATTTTTTGATCATACTAGCTAATTCTTGAATTTCTTGATAATCCATAGAATTAGCATATTCTTGTAATAATTCTGCTGAACTAATAATACCATTTAAAGGTGTTCTTAATTCATGGGGAAGAGAACGAGTTAAATTATTACGTAAATCATCAAGATATTGTTGAGATTGTTCTTCAATTGCCTTTTTTTTTCCTAAACGGGTATTAACTGCTCCTAATAATTCTTTATGAGTAAATGGTTTAGTTAAATAATCATCTGCACCGAGATCCATTCCTCGTCGTTGATCGGATTTAGAAGCTTTTGCTGTTAAAAATATAAAAGGAGTAGTGTTAGTAAATTTATTTTGACGTAATTGATGAAGTACCTCATAACCATCAATTTTAGGCATCATTACATCACAAATTATCAAATCAGGCAATTCAGCAAAAGCTAATTTAAGTCCTTCTTCTCCATTTTCTGCTTCTAAAACTTGAAAATTTTCAGCAGTTAATATTTCTCCCAAAATTTCTCTGAGAGCATCTTCATCTTCTATGATTAAAATTTTAGTCATTTTTGTAATATTATAAGTCATAATTTAGAAATAATTAAGAGGAACAGTAAAAGTTATAGTTGTACCGTGATTTAATTTACTTTCAAGTCTAATTTTTCCTCCATGAAGTTCTACAGCTTTTTTAACTATAGCTAATCCTAATCCAGTACCCGGAATTTTATCTACATTCTGACCTCGATGAAATGATTCAAAAATATGTTTTTGATCTTCAGGTAAAATACCAATCCCTTTATCTCTAATAGAGAAAGTAGCTTCATACCGATCGTAAATTAAATCAAAATCAACTATTCCTGAAGAATATTTTAACGCATTAGATATTAAATTAGTTAAAATATGTCTTAATAATTTTGGATCTAAAAGATAATTATCAGTTTTTAACTGATTAGATTTAGACTCAATTTTGAAAATAACTCGGTGATTTTCTCCAAGATTAAACTCCTGTACTAAACTAGAACAAAATTGTGATAACTGAATAGGAATAGGTTCAAAATAAAAACCATCGGATTCACTTTTGCCTATTAACAACATATCATCTAACATATTAGTAATATGCTGAACAGTTGAGTAAATACGAGTTAAATATTTTTGTTTTTTCTGATTATTCCAGCGATCGCTATAATGTTCTAATAATTCTACAGAACCAAGAATGGTACTTAAAGGAGTACGAAACTCATGGGAAGTCATGGTAATAAAATTAGATTTAAGTTGATTAAGTTCTTTTTCTTTAAGTAATGATTTATAAATCTCTTCCTCAATTTTTTTTCGTTCGGTAATATCTACTCCTACTAAAATAGCAGCACTACCTCGATCGTATTTTTTAGCTACCATTAAATAAGTGCTTTCACCATGTAATCCTTTCAGGTTAAACTCAGCACTTGACTTATCTAAATTACTCTTAAAAAAGTTATTCAAATAATTAAGAAATTCATGATGAGACTTAGGACTACCTACTGATTTATTAATAAGTTCTTCCTGACTTAAATTAAGTAAAGCAGCAAGCTGTTTATTAACTCCTAAATAACGTAAATCAGAACTAATCCAAGAAATAGAAGCAGGTACGGCGTCTAATACGGCTTCTAATTGTTCTTTAGCTTTTTGCAAGGCAGCAGTGGTTTGTTGGTGTTGATTAATTTCTTGTTCTAATTCCCTATTTTTTTCTTCTAATTCTCTAGTTCTTTCTTTAACTCTCTGTTCTAATTCTTGATTTAGTTGCTCTAATTTAATGCGATCCTGTTGACGTTGCCAAGCTAACGAAATTGCTCCAACTATTGATTGTAATAATGCTATTTCTGCCATTTCCCAGTGAGGATTTTTTTCGTGATTTTCCAAGCCAAGAAAACCATAAAATTCTTGATTAATAATTAAAGGTAACAAAAGAATTTTTACGACATTTTGCTCTGGAAATAATTGCTTTTCTTCTTCAGGTAATTTGGTTACTTCTTCGGCAATTATTTCTCCTTGACTTAATAATTTTAACCAACGAGGCACTGTCTTTTTATAGTTTAAAGTTTTCCAATTGGAATTATGATTTAAAGTCTGATTATTCTCATCACACCATTGAAATTTTTTACTTGCTAAAATTGCTCCTTCTGAATCAAAATAATTTTCCCATAAATAAACCTTTGCTGCACCAGAACATTGACCGATGATTTTCAAAACTTGGTTAAAAATATATTCTGGTTCTTCAAAGGATAATAAACAACTTTGAATTTTTACTAAACTGTCTAAATATTTTTCTCGCTTTTCTAGGACATATTGACGAAGGTTTTTTAAAACTCCAAGGGTGTAATTAAAATTAATTCTTGGTTGAATCACTGATGTATTGTTTTCTAGCTCACAGTCTTTATTTACTTGAATTAATGCTTCTTTTTCTACATCTAGATGAGAAACTTTTTGTTGTGGCATTTTAATAATTTGTTATAGTTGGTTATTATCTATAAATAATCGGAGTAAGTATCTAGGTTGTTATTAGGCGAGCAGTTTGTCAATAATCATTATTTATTTGCTAAACTCAGAACTTATACTTAAAAATAACTAATTTCCATCCAATCAATCTAGCTACAAATGGCTGATTTTTTTTGAGTCTTTAATGCACACTTATCAGTAAAGCCTTGCATCCGTAAAGTAGTCAGGCAAAAGCTAACCTCTAAGGTGAAATTCAGAAAAGATTTTACCAGATTTCATAATGGTAGGGTGTCGTTAGCCCCAGCGTAATGTATCGTTACTAAAGTCTGCTGGTATATTTATTCCAAGAAATCAATAAGTACCACTCGCAAAATTAGACTTCTTGCATTCGTCAGGCGTAAGGGAAACACTTTGATGATCGGTAAAATCTAATCTATCTTAAATGTAAAAAGAGGACAC
>CAYPSO010000152.1:0-8360 GCA_964413275.1 uncultured bacterium
CGGTGAACCAAGAATCCCCCGTTACACCGCAAGGTTAACGGTGGGAGTGTCAATATGATTTGTTTGAGTAATTTCTAAACTTTTTTGTAACATTTCTTGAGAAGTTAAAAAATCTCCTATCTGTCTCCAAGCATTACCTAAATTTCTTAATCCGGTGGCTTTAAGCTCAGAATTTTGCTCTTTTTGAAGATAATTGTTTACTTCTTCTAGAATTTCTTGAGCCTGACGAGTTAACCCCAATCCTTGCAAAGCTTTAGCTTGATTAATTTTGGCGATAACTATTCCCTGTAAATCATCAGCTTGGACATAGTGTAAAGCTGAATTTTGCCAAAAATTTAAAGCTTCTTGTAACTTACCCCGTGACCATAATAATTTTCCTTGGGTATTTTCAGCTTTAGCGAGAATTGCTTGATAATTATAATCTTTTTGATTTGGAAAATTTTTTAAACGATTAAAACTTTTAGCGATCGCATTTTCGGCTTTTTCCCACATTCCTAATTTTTGATAAGCTAGGGAAAGATTACTTAAAGTAAAAGCTTCAGCTAAGTGATTATTCTGAATTGCAAAACCTAAATCAGCTTTTTCCCATAATTCTATAGCCGTTAAAAATTGTTCTGCTTGATAATATTTAATTCCTTGTTTTAATAAATTATTGGGACTATCATTTATGTTTTGCGTAATATTTGTTTCAGAAGAATTGACGATTGTACTTGTCAGTAAAGGTGCGAATAAAAAAATTACTAATGCTAATAAAAATAATAAAAAAAATTTGCTTTTATGTAAATATTTATTCAATCTTAGCATTTTTATCTATTAATCCAAATTTATTTTTCACTTAACTAAAACTATAGCCAATTTTTTTGATTTTATTTCCTATTTCTATAATAAAAATTACTTTGCCGTTTTCATTTATTTCCCAGCCTTGAGTTGCTTAAATTAGTTCAGATTGGCTATTTTCTATTAATAATCTGAAGATTGTTTCCAATCCTAATGCTTTGGGATTTTACCAGTCTTTGGGTGCTAAGGTTATTGGTGAGGAATCTTCAATTCCTCATCCCAGAGTTTTGCCTGTACTTCTCTCCTATTAGTGATGTGGTTATTATTGTAGATATTCTTTCTTTTTAAATATTAGTGATTGCGTACCAACATTGATTAATAGATGCTATGTCAATAAATAGTAGATTTATGATTAACTTTTAATTCTACATCCAGTAAATCTTTTTGTAGAAGTTTCTGTTTCACTTACTAAAACTACTTTACCATTAGGATTTATCTGCCAGCCTTGAGCTTCTAAGATTATTTCTGCTTGAGCAGATACTTTAAACTAAGTGTTTATTTCCATAGGTTTATTAAAATCATCAATTATTAAAATATGTAACAATACATTTAAGTTTAATAGATAAAGAAAATGCAACTTACATATTTAGATAGCAATTCTTGGTTTATAGAAATCGCCAATAAAAAGATTTTACTTGACCCTTGGTTAGTTGGAGATTTAACTTTTGGTAATTTAACTTGGTTATTTACCGGAAAAAAACTTAAACAACGTCCTATTCCTAACAACATAGATTTAATTTTACTTTCTCAAGGTTTAGAAGATCACGCACATATTCCCACACTAAAAACATTAGATCGTAATTTACCCGTAGTAGGTTCACCCAATGCGGCTAAAGTTGTGGAAAATTTAGGTTATATGAATGTAAAATCTTTAAATCATGGTGAAAGTTTTATCCAAGATAACTTACAAATAACAGCAGTGATTGGTTCTCCTGTAGGGCCAACCTTAGTAGAAAATGGTTATTTAATTAAAGATTTATCAACAGGTAAAACTATTTATTACGAACCTCATGGTTATCACGATCCCAGTTTAAAAGAATTTGCTCCCATTGATGTTATTATTGCTCCAATTATTAACTTAAAAATACCCTTTTTAGGTGCAGTAATTAAAGGACAACAAACTGCTTTAGAGGTCTGTAAATGGCTTAAACCACAGTTTATTTTACCCACTGCTGCCGGTGGAGATGTTAAATTTGAAGGGTTATTAATGTCAATTTTAAGTGCAGAAGGAACTAGAGAAGAATTTGAAAATTTACTAAGAGAAAATAATCTATCTACTAAAGTTATTGAACCCAATGCTGGAGAAAAATTTAGTTTAGAATTACAAACAACTATCAATTAAAAAATATTTAATTATGTCTCAAGTAAGTTTAATATCTGCTAAATCCTACGATCCAGAAATCTTAAAACCTGCCTTAGAAGAATTGCTTGCACCTTTAGGGGGTATGGGTGCATTTGTCAAAAAAGGCGACCGTGTTTTGATTAAACCTAATCTTCTTACAGGTAGTCGCCCTACTAAAGAATGTGTTACTCGGCCAGAAATTGCCTACTGCGTTGCTTTAATGGTACAACAAGCCGGGGGAAAACCTTTTTTTGGAGATAGTCCAGCTTTTGGTAGTGCTAGGGGTGTTGCTAAAAATAATGGTTATTTACCTTGGTTAGAAAAATTAAATATTCCTATTGTTGAGTTTAACGGTCAACGATATGAAACCAATAGCAATAATTTTAATCATTTGCGTTTGTCTAAAGAAGCCATGAATGCAGATGTCGTAATTAATTTACCTAAAATCAAATCCCATATGCAACTAACCATGACTATGGGAGTTAAAAATTTATTCGGTTGCGTGCCGGGGAAAATGAAAGCATGGTGGCACCTAGAAGCAGGAAGAGACGAAGAACGTTTTGCTGAAATGATAGTGGAAACGGCTCGCGCAATTAACCCAAATTTGACTATTATTGATGGAATTATCGGTCATGAAGGAAATGGCCCTAGTGGCGGTGAACCACGAGAATTAGGAGTTTTAGGAGCATCTGCTGACGTTTTTGCCTTAGACCGTGCTATAGTAGAAATACTTAGAGTTGAACCTCATCTAGTTCCGACTTTAAAAGCTCAAGCAAAATTAGGATTATTGCCTGAATTATCAGAAATTGATTTTCCCCTAGAACATCCTCGTAAATTAGCAATTACTGATTGGAAATTACCATCTGTTTTAATGCCCATTGATTTTGGTCTTCCCCGTGTACTTCGTTCCACTTTTAAACACTTATATATTCGTTTCATTAAAGAGCCAATGACAGTTTATACCGAAGAAACCTTAAAATAGGCTAAAAAACAGTCGAATTAGTCAAATTAGTTACAGAAAAGTTGTTTTTACTGTAGTATTCTTTAAATACCCTCCGATTGCTTATTCAGACCGTCCTCACATCAGTGGCGGTCTTTTATCGTGAATCGACCAGAAATAAGGATTCAATCTTCAAGTTAAATAAATATTTTGTTAATAGTTACTAAGAAAACATTTTGATTGCTGACAATTGGCTATATTTTAATTAGAATTAGAATACCTTTTGTAATTAAGTAAATTTAGGATAATTAATTATTTTTATGGAATCTAGTAGTCCATCTAGCAACACTTCCGAACCTCCCAGTAGTAGTAGATGGGCAGTAATTATGGGAACAATAATTGCTGTCTTAACCTTTGCTTTACCTCTCTGGGTTATCGCTTATTACTCTAATCCTGATAATAGCCTTGTTCCTCCACCACAAAATTTATATTCTTTACCTCGACAACAAGAATAAATGATAAAAATTTAAAAAAAATTAACTATTTGGTACCCCTTATGTGTAGAATTTTCTCCAAGGGCTTGGTTATTATTATCAATAACTAAGCTAATGGTGTTTTACACATGAAATTTTAGTATATAAATTTTTTGGAGATACTTAGTGGACTTATCACGTATTCCTGCTCAACCTAAACCCGGTGTACTTAACGTTTTAATTGAAATTCCCGCAGGTAGTAAAAACAAATACGAATTTGATAAAGACCTTAATGCTTTTGCTTTAGATCGGGTACTTTATGCTTCTGTACAGTATCCCTATGATTATGGTTTTATTCCTAATACTTTAGCTGATGATGGCGATCCTTTAGATGGCATGGTCATTATGGATCAACCTACTTTCCCCGGTTGTGTGATTGCGGTACGGGCGATCGGTATGTTAGAAATGATTGATGGTGGCGATAGAGATGAAAAATTACTCTGTGTACCAGTTAACGATCCTCGTTACAGTGAAGTAAAATCTCTTAAAGATATTGCTCCCCATCGTTTAGATGAGATTGCTGAATTTTTTAAAACTTACAAAAATTTAGAAAAGAAAGTAACTGAAATTCTCGGTTGGAAAGATGTGGATAGTGTAGCTCCTTTAGTTGAAGAGTGCGTTAAAGCAGCTAAATAGAGTTTTAGAGTCAAAATTTTTTCGTAGGGGCAGAATTATTCTGCCCCTAAATGTATTGGCTCTCCCGGCATTTTGGGATAAACTGCATATTCTACTATTACAAAAATCTAAATGGTGGCTTACGGCGCATTGATGAATTCTAATTCGTTTTGAATGCTTATCGTCGCCTAACCCATCCTACTGGACTGTTTCAGTTAAAAGTGTGCATTAGTAGGGTGGGCAATGCCCACCAAATCATAAAGACAATCAAAATTCTATTGCCCTATTTTAGTTGAAACAGTCCACTACGCCAATATATAAGATTTTATTATAACCACAAGCTGGTTTGAAAATATTTGTCTGACTCTTCTGAACTAACTTGCTCGATTTCACCTTCAATTCGTACCTGACGCTCTAATTTATCCCACCAAAAAACCAAGGCAGCATAGGGATTTTTGGTTAATTGTTGGCCTTTTTGACTTTTATAGTTAGTATAAAAAACAAATCCACCCTCATCTAAGCCTTTTAATAAGACCATACGGGCTGAGGGTTTACCTTCCGAGTTAACAGTTGCTAAAGTCATGGCATTAGGTTCTAATATTTCTGATTCTAATGCCTGTTCAAACCAAATTTTAAATTGTTTAAAAGGGTGAGCATTGGCTTCAGTTTCGGTTAAACCAGCAAAAGTATAGTTTTGTCGTAAATTCGCTATATTTTCATTCATAGTTTGTTAATAAAGATAAATGGAAAAAACACCAGCAACCGAGGCAATAGCTATTTTAATAGATTTAGCACAAAAAGGAGAAATAGACCCTTGGAATGTGCAAGTTATTGATGTAATCGATCGCTTTTTAACCGAATTAGATGTTAATAGTGATACTTATCAGGAAGCTGATTTATCTCGCTCTGGACAAGCTTTTTTGTGGGCTTCTATGTTGGTTTTACTTAAAGCTAATACTTTAGAACAATTAGAAACAGAAGAGTTAGAAGAAGAAATATTAGAATTAGAATTAGAAACAGAAAATAATAAAACTCGTCTTCCTATTAGTTTAGAAAATTATATTCGTAGAAGACCAGCAAAACCTGTTCTTAAAAAACGGCGAGTAACTTTAGAAGAATTAATCGAACAAATTCAACAAATAGCAATTGAATTAGAGTCAAAACCTGCTTCTATTCCCCAACGTCGTTATCCTTCTCGCCAAGAAAATATCCGAGCAATTACTGAGTTAGCTCACAATGAAAATCTAACAGAAATGGCTAACCAATTAGATACATTTTTATCTTTATATTTTGGGCAATTAGCTAATGAAAATGAATGGCTTAATTTAGAACATTTATTACAAGGGTGGCACGAAATCAACGGTTTTCAACATTCTGAATCAGGGCATCAATCCTATGATAAAGTAGGTATTTTTTGGGCTTTATTACTACTTTCTTCCCAGTCTAAAGTTGAGTTATCCCAAGAAGAATTCTATCAAGATTTATCCGTTAAACCTATTTTTATAGTTGAAGAATTAAAAACTGGATAATTTGTCGTTCGTGGTTCTTGGTTAGTTATTAGTTCTTGGTTATTGTTTGTTAGCTAAAAGCTAATCGCTAACCGCTAAAAGCTAAAAGCTAATCGCTAACTGCTCACAAATAACTTTTATCATAAACAATTATCTGGACATGATATAATCACTAATCTAAAGAATATTCACAACCAACTACTACTAAATTAGGTATTAATTGTTGAATATGTACTATTTTCATTTGAGATGGATTACATTTAGGAAATTTTACAGTACAAATTAGATTAGGCTTTAAGGCTTCATGGGCAATAGTTGCGATCGCACACCCCTGTATTGACTCATTAACCATAATTCCAGATAAACAATAATCTCCTGTCTCATCAGTTAACTCAAGCTCAACAATCACGGTTTTTTCAGGATTAAAACGAAGATATTTTCTTGGAGTTGACGATTGATTTTGCATTTCTATAATCTAATTTTTAATAATCTTTATTTTTATTTTACTTAATTTTAACTCAACAAAACTAAATATTTCTTATCAATTCTTATTGAAAAAAATTATACTTTTTTTTCAATTATCTAAAACAATTTAAGTTAACATAACTGTTGAGCTAAATCAAAATAATTAAGTTTAAATAATATGACAAAAACCACAGAAAGTAAAACAACAGCTTTAAGAGCAGCAGCAGGTTTTCATAGTGATAATGTTAATCCTGAAATTTATTCAGATTTTGAGTTTTTATTTACTAGGGCGATCGAATTTAGACAAGAAACAATTTATTTTATTATTGTAGATCGTTTTTTTGATGGCGATCCAAGTAATAATCAGGGTACTAATCCTGAATTATACGATGCTACTCGACAGCAATGGGGCAAATATTGGGGTGGAGATTTACAAGGAATTATTGATAAATTAGATTATTTAAAAACATTGGGAGTAACAGCGATTTGGGTTTCTCCCTTATTTGAACAAGTGGAAAATTTACAATTTGATCGCGCAGCTATGCACGGTTATTGGACTAAAGATTTTAAAAGAATTAATCCTCGTTTTTTAAAACAAGGTGAAGATAATTCTTTGTTTAAATGCAATACTTTTAGTCATTTTGTTCAAGAAGTTCACGCTAGAGGAATAAAATTAATTCTCGATATTGTTTGTAATCATAGTAGTCCTGATGTTGACGGAGAAAAAGGAAAATTATATGATAATGGAGCTTTAATTGCTGACTTTTATCAAGATAAAAATAACTGGTATTTTCATAATGGAGAAATAACAGATTGGGAAGATCAATGGCAATTGTTATATGGAGAAATGATGGGATTAGCTACATTTAATTTTGATAATATTGATTACCGAAATTATATTAAAACTTCTATTAAAGAGTGGTTAGATCAAGGTGTAGATGCTTTAAGAATAGATACCGTTAAACATATGCCAATCTGGTTTTGGCAAGAATTTGTTAGTGATATTCAAACCCATCAACCATCAGTATTTATGTATGGAGAATGGGGTTTTAGTAATCCTTTAGATGGAGGCTCTCCTAATTTTACTAATAAATCAGGTATGTCTATTTTAGACTTTGGTTTATGTGAAGCAATTCGACAAGCTTTAGCTCATAATGCCCCCGGAGGATTTAATTTAGTTCAAGAAATTTTAGACTTAGATTATTTATATGATACGGCCACAGAATTAATCACATTTATTGATAACCATGACATGACACGGTTTCAAAGTTTAAATTCCGATCCAACTATTTTAAGATTAGCTATTAGTTTGATTATGACATCTCGTGGTATTCCCTGCATTTATTATGGTACGGAACAATATTTACACAATGATACGAACGGTGGTAACGATCCTTACAATCGCCCCATAATGGAAACATGGAATACAGATACGGAGGTTTTTAAGGATATACAATTATTGTCAAAATTAAGAAGATTAAATCCTGCTGTATCTTTAGGAAGTCAAGTACAAAAATATCTTAGTGATGATGTTTATTGTTACCTCAGAAGTTACCGAGATTCTCGTTGTTTTGTGGCAATAAATAAAGGTAATCCTGTCACAATTGATGTGGAAAATACAGAACTAGAAGATGGAGAATATTACTGCATTGTTAGTAAGCGCAGATTTGATGTTGAGCAAGGTAAAATTTCTGGTTTAAGCTTAGGTAATAAAGAAATTATTATCCTTAGTTATATCGGTGAAAGAGTAAAGGGAAAAACCATTGTTAGAGTTCAATTAAATGGTATTAATACTGATTTTGGCGCATCAGTTGCAGTTATTGGAGATTGTCCAGAATTGGGTAATTGGGACATTAGTAAAGCTTACGTCTTAGAATATATTAATAATAATACTTGGTTTGGAGAAATACCTTTTAATGAAAGTGCAGGAAAAGCTATTACTTATAAATATGTTATTCTGCGATCGAATCAAGAAGCAATTAGAGAAAATTTAATCAGTCGTCGTTGGATTTTAGTAGAACAAGGTACTGTTAAATGGCGAGATAATTGGGCAAATTGAATCTAATAGCAGTTAATAGTTAATAACTATTAACTATTAACTATTACTTTTTACTTTGTTT
>CAYPSO010000153.1:0-8307 GCA_964413275.1 uncultured bacterium
AGCGAATATTGTCAAATCCCGCTTGTTTCAACGCACCGCCGACATAAGGAACCCAGCTAGGCGGCCAATTTCCTGCAATTTCTGCCCCACCGGAATGATAGTTAGGTTGGATTAATAGGATACGCATAATCTTTTAGGTAGTAGGTAATAGGTAATAGGTAATAGGTAATAGGTAATGGGTAAATCGCCGGTTAAAATTGAGTTGTTACACTTAATTTAAATTATGTTTTATGTCTAATATTACTATTCAACAAAGGACTGAAGATTTTGCTATTCGTATAATCAAGGCTTATGCAGAACTCAATAAAAGACATTTTGATGATGCTTGAAAAATATTAGCAAAGCAATTTTTAAGAAGTGGAACTAGCATTGGAGCTAATTGTGCAGAAGCTATTTATGCTCAATCAAGAAATGATTTTATTTCTAAATACTCGATCGCTTTAAAGGAAGCATCAGAAACAAAATATTGGATTAAAGTTATGATTAAATCTCAACTTGTTTCTGAAGAAAAATTTTCTTTACTGAATCAAGAAATTGCGATTATCATAAGAATTCTAACCTCAATAATTAACAAACTAAAAGTAAAATAAACCTCTTACTTATTACTTCTTACCTCTTACCTAATTAAATTGATTTGGAAAAAGTCTTCTCCCCATGTCCGGTTAGATAGGTATCAAAAACTGAGGCAATATTTCTAATTAATAATCTTCCTGTGGGTGTCACTTCAATACCATCAGAGAAAACCTTGATCAAGCCATCCGCTTCTAAGGCTTTAAGTTGAGGAATTTCGGGACTAAAATAGCTGTCGAAATCAAGATCGAATCCCAGATGATATTTGGCTTCTAAATCGTTTTGAGAAAGACGAAATTGACACATTAATTCCATAATTATGGTGCGACGTAAAATGTCATCCCGACTCAAACAAACTGCTTTTTCTATGGCCAATTTTCCTCGATCAATCGCCTGATAATATTCTTTAAGACGTTTATAATTCTGCACGTAAACGTCATTAAGCATACTAATAGAAGTTACTCCAAAAGCAAATAGATCAGATTCGGGTTTAGTTGTGTAACCCTGAAAGTTTCTGTGTAATTCTCCTTGATTTTGGGCGATCGCCAATTCGTCGTCGGGTTTGGCAAAATGATCCATGCCAATATAAACGTAACCATTTTTGGTTAGTTCTTCAATGGTCATCTGGAAAATTGCCAATTTCTCGGCCGCAGAGGGTAACGCTTCTACAGGCAGATTTTTTTGTACTGGTTTTAACCAAGGTACATAGGCAAAATTAAATACAGCGATGCGATCGGGATTTAGTTCAATTGTTTTGCGAATGGTATCTTTAAATGTTGCTAAAGTTTGATAGGGTAAACCATAAATTAAATCCACATTGGCACTTTCAAATCCCGCAGATCTAATAGCATCCATGACATCAAATAACATGGCTTCTGGTTGTACCCGATTAATGGCTTCTTGTACTTGGGGATTAAAATCTTGAATGCCAAAACTAATACGATTAAAACCTAAACTACGTAAGCAAAAAATATAGTTTCTATCTATATATCTAGGATTAACTTCTATGGAAATTTCTGCGGTGCGATCGATATTAAAATGCCGATTTAAGGTATTCCATAAAAACTCAATTTGATTTAAGTTTAAATAGTTAGGCGTACCACCCCCCCAATGAAGCTGATGTACTTTTCTTGTAGAATCTATTAAAGATGCAGTTTGTTCAATATCACGAGCGAGATATTCTAAATAAGGTTCGGCAACCTGTTTTCTTTTGGTAATAACTGTATTGCAACCACAAAAATAACAAGCAGTTTCACAAAAAGGAATATGGCAATAAAGGGAAATAGGTGTTTTCTTGTAATTACCGATCGCAATTCCAGAGCGAAAATCTATTTCGGAAAAATCTGAGCTTAATTGGGTTGCAGGGGGATAACTGGTATAACGAGGTATCGGTTTATCGTATTTTTGCAGAAGATGGGAATTAAATTCAATAGTCGGTTGAGAAACTTTCATAGTTGCAATATTTAATTTATAAAAAATCTTATTTTTGAGAAAGGGCGAATATTCGCCCCTATAGAAATTCGAGGAATGACAGATAGTTAAATTATTCAACAGCAATCAATTCAACAGAAGGATGATTTGGACGAGATCTTTCCGTACTACCCGGAATATCTTGACGGGTAATTAAATCAAATACATGATCGCCAATAGCTGCTTTAACTTCGGCTTCTAAAGCGTGCATCACATCACGGTTGAGAGCGAAAGCATGATTAGCTTCAGCAACGATTTTCTCTGCTAAATCGTTATCCACAGGTAAAGAGTTTAAGGTATCGCGATAGGTCATTTTAAAGGCTTTTCTCGCCTCTACAGAGGAAAAAGCCTCAAATTCATGGAATTTAGTCCCTTGATCTGCTGGTAAACTCAGGGCAGAGCGAACTATATTTTTTAAAGCTTGACCTCCTGAAAGATCGCCCATATAACGTACATAGGAATGAGCAACTAATAATTCAGGTTCGCTGTTAGCGACTTCTTTGATTTGAGCTACATATACTTTACCTGCTTCTGAAGGAGTTATTTGCTCTTGCCAATTGTCCCCATAATAATAGGCTAAATCTTTTTCTAAGTTTGCTTTACGGTTGAGTTCGGGAAAATAAATTAAACCTAGTACGGGATGATTGCGATTTCTTAAGAGTTCTTCTTCTAAGGTACTGTAAACAAAATATAAGTTAGCCAGTAATTTACGGAAAGGTTCTTTTTCGACAATCCCTTTGAGAAAACATTTCATGTATGCAGTATTTTCAGCTAATGTGTGGGAATGTTTTGTGCCTTCTCGTAATTGATTTGCTAGATCGCTACACATAATTAATTTTCTCCTTAATTTGTTATTTGTTATTGGTCATTTGTTAGCAGTTAGCAATTAGCTTTTATCTCTTACCTTCTGCCCTCTCTCTGCCTTCTAATGACCTCTTACTTGTAATTCACCCAATCTTGAGGTTTTAAAAATATTTCCGTTAACTGAGCTTCCGTCGATCCGGGTTCGGGTTGATAGCAATATTCCCAACGCACCAAGGGAGGTAAAGACATTAAAATTGATTCGGTGCGCCCGTTGGTTTGCAAGCCGAAAATTGTTCCGCGATCGTAAACCAAGTTAAACTCTACATAACGTCCCCGACGATAAAGCTGGAAGTTACGTTCTCTTTCTCCGTATTCAGTATTGCGTCTGCGTTCGGCAATGGGTAAATAAGCTGGTAAAAAGGAATTACCGCAACTTTGGACAAAAGCAAATAAATCTTCCCAACTGCGGTTTATCTTACCAACTCGATCGCTATAAATAGCAGCCTCACCATCGGGATTTGGCCCGCAATAAAGGGGGCTATTGCTATCCTGATAATCAAAAAAGATACCGCCAATTCCCCGTGCTTCCTGACGATGTTTTAAATAAAAATATTCATCGCACCAACGTTTAAAGGCAGGATAATATTCTGAGTGATGAGTATCGCAACCTTGCTTAATTGTTTTATGAAAGTGAACCGCATCTTCGGTGAAAGGATAGTAAGGAGTTAAATCTACACCACCACCAAACCACCACACCGGGCCAGCTTCAAAATAACGATAATTAAGATGTACTGTAGGAATGTAAGGATTGCGAGGATGCAGAACCATTGATGTTCCGGTGGCATAAAAGCCATGTCCTGCAGCTTCAGGACGTTGTACTAAAATGGCGGGAGGCAAAGTATCTCCCCAAATTTCAGAAAAGTTGACACCGCCTTGTTCAAATACTCCTCCATCTCTAATAACACGGGAGCGTCCACCGCCGCCTTCTTGTCTTTGCCAACTATCTTCACGAAAAGTAGCTTGACCATCGAGTTTTTCTAAACCAGCACAAATATTATCTTGTAACTGTTGGACAAATTGTTTAACTCGTTCTTTAGAATCTGCGGGAGGTAAGTTAGGATTTACTGTTTCTACTTTACTAGCTGCTTGAATACTCATTACAATTTTGAAATTAAACTTATCTACGATATTTAACTATATAGCAATATATTTAAAATAAATATTTTCTTTACAAAACTTCATTGACTTTTAACGGGAATTAAGGGATAAAATATTATTCATTGCTATTTGGTTATACATTTAAACAATTATGACTACTACACTTTCCCAACCTGCTATCAAAAAAACTTCTACAGAAGAAAGTTTGCTCTCCCCTCGCTTTTACACTACAGACTTTGATGCTGTAGCAAATATGGATATTTCCTCTCAGGAAGAAGAATTAAAAGCCATGATTGCAGAGATGCGAACAGATTATAATCGGGATCACTTTGTTAGGGATGAAGAATTTAAACAATCTTGGGATCACATTGACGAAAAAACTCGTCAAGTTTTTGTGAATTTTTTAGAACGCTCTTGTACTTCAGAATTTTCTGGTTTTCTGCTTTTTAAGGAATTATCCCGCAAACTTAAAGATCGTAACCCAATTTTAGCGGAAATATTTCACCTCATGGCACGGGATGAAGCTCGTCATGCGGGTTTTCTCAATAAGGCGATGGGTGATTTTAATATTTCTTTGGATTTAGGCTATTTAACTAAACATCGCACCTATACTTTCTTTAAACCAGAGTGGGTTATTTATGCGGTTTATCTTTCTGAGAAAATCGGTTACTGGCGTTATATTTTGATGTATCGTCATTTAGAAAAACATCCCGAATATCAGTTTTATCCTCTTTTCCGGATGTTTGAAAGTTGGTGTCAGGATGAAAATCGTCACGGTGATATTTTTAAGGCTTTATTGCGATCCCAACCTGAGATGTGGCAAGGCTGGAAGGGCAGATTATGGGCGCGTTTCTTCTTATTATCGGTTTTTGCTACCCATACCTTGACAGTGCACGAGCGTGCTGATTTTTACGCTACCGTAGGGCTAGATGCTCAGGAATACGATCGCGAAGTGATTCGCAAAACTAATGAAACTTCAGCTAGGGCATTTCCTACTATTCTCAATGTCGATCATCCTCAATTTTTCCAACGGTTAGAACATTGTGCAGATCGAAATGAAGAATTAAAGGCGATAGAATCGAGTAATGCACCAAAAATAGTCAAGTTTTTCCTTAAGTTGCCTTTAATTGCCGGAATCTTTTGGGATTTGTTATTTTTATATCTAATTAAACCCATTGATGCTGAGTCTTTACGGGGTACTCTGCGTTAGGAAAAAAAGCAAAAAATAAAAAAGTCCCTGCCCCCTCTAATCTTCCCCAAATTTGGAGGAGATCAATAGTTTTGTAGTGGACTGTTTCAGTTAAAAGTGTGCATTAGTAGGGTGGGCATTGCCCACCAAATCATAAAGACTATTGCCTCATTTTAGCTGAAACAATCCACTACCATTATGAAATCTGGTAAAATCTTTTCTGAAAACTACCTTAAAGTTTCTGGTATCTACCTAAAGCTAATAAGGGAAAATATTGCTGATAAAAATGATATTTTAAGTAAAAATGACAGGGAAAACCCGTACCAGTAAACTCCGATTCATCCCATCTACCGTCAGGAAGTTGAGTATTCAAAAGGTAATTTACTCCTTTTTCCATAGCACTTTTAGCCATTTTCCCAGTAGCTTTATCTGCCGCCATTAACCCAATTAATGCCCAAGCAGTTTGGGAAGCAGTAGAAACTCCTTTACCCTTAAAATTCGGATCGTTATAACTACGACAAGTCTCACCCCAGCCCCCATCAGAATTTTGACAACTTAATAACCAATTTGCACCCTTATTAATTTCATTTTGATACTGCATCGGAGCAATTTCTGCTAAAGCCGATAATGCACCACTTGTACCATAAATATAATTAACTCCCCAACGGCCAAACCAACTACCATCAGATTCTTGCTCGTTAATTAAATAACTAATTGCCCTGCCGATACGATTTTCACTCATTTTGACATCGCAAGTGCCAACCATTTCTAATACCCTCGCAGTTACGTCAGCAGTATTAGGATCGATCATTGCCTTTAAATCAGCATAAGGCAACAAATTAAGCCAATCTTGGTCGTTATCAAGGTCAAAAGCAGCCCAACCTCCTTGTTTACACTGCATAGATGCCATCCAATCTGTACCTCTTTGCATAGAGGCTTGTTTTAAATCATTGTTGGGAAGATTTAATAATTGTAAAGCCATTACTACCACCGCCGAATCATCTAAATCAGGATAAAAACGATTAATAAATTCAAAAGCCCAACCTCCGGGTTTGCCTTCCTTATTTTTAATCGCCCAATCCCCATAATCTAAAATTTGTTTATCTATTAACCATTCCCCCGCCTTGACTAAAGCAGGATGCTCTGGACTAATTCCAGATTCTACCGCAGCCCGAATTACCCAAGCCGTATCCCACACAGGAGATAGACAAGGTTGCACGCAATAACTATTTTCCCTTTCGATGGTAAAGTCATCTATGGCTTTTAAACCCCTAACAACCATTGGATCTGATGGGTCATAATTTAAACAGCGTAAAGCTAACATGGAGTTTAACATGGCCGGAATAATGCCACCCCAATCTCCGGTTACTTCCTGTCTTTCTAAAACCCATTTTTCTGCCGCTTTTAAACCTTGTTCTCGAAACGGTACTAAATTAAGATTTTCTGATAATTTAAAAGCATCATCTAACCAACAAAATAAATCTGTCCAATCGTTATTTTTTGGCATTTGATAACGGACATTTTTAATACCTTCTGCATATAATTCATCTAAATTAATTGTGGGATTAATCTTAAAAATAGGTTTGCGATCGCATACAATAATTAAAGGTACAGTACTAGACCTTGCCCAACTCGACATGGAGTAAATAGTGAAGGGAAAATTGTCGGGAAAAAGCATAATCCAAGGCGGAATTGCAGGCACTCCTCGCCAATCATAACAACCAATTAAAGCTAAATGTAACTTAGTAAAGATACGGCTTTTACTAATACCACCCTTGGCTAAAATAAATTCCTTAGCACGCACTAAAGCAGGATCGGAAATTGGCATTTCCAAAAGTCGCAAAGCCATATATGCTTCTACTGAGGTGCTTAAATCTCCACCATCTCCATAGAATAATTCCCAGCCTCCATGCTCTCTTTGTTGGGATAATAAATAGGTTACTACCTTATCTAAATTGTGAGTTGCATCTGTATTCCAGATTTTATGTAATAAAACTGCTTCTGCGGTAATTGTAACGTTGGATTCTAGTTCAGCCCACCAATAACCTTCTGGGTATTGTTGAGAGAAAAGATAGTTTTGACTTTTAGAGATAGCATCTGTTAAATTTATGGTTGTTTTTTTATCTTGAATTTGCATATTATCTCACTCACACCAATGTTATTAAGAAATATAACAGATTATTTTCATGATTTTAATTATTTTAGATAAACTTATAAACAATATTGTAAATTCCAAGCTAATTTATCATTAGATGACGTTTCTAAACATTCTCTTTCTTTAGTTTTACCATCTTCTTGAATAGCATATTGCATAATCCAATCTGTTTGATTTTCACCAAAAGATACCACTGCTGTATTACCACAACTTTTAACAATTTCATTAGCCCAAGCATTCATTAACACTGATGAATATAAAATATTTACAACTTGATAATGTTCCCTATCACTCATCATATAACCACCTAAAATAATATTTAAAATATCATTTCTTTGAGTGGGATTTCCATCATGATATTCATTGGCTACACTTTTTTCCACTTCAAATCTTACATGGGATACTCCCTTATTTTTAATTTGATTAATGACATCATTAACCGTTGCTTGACAACTCTCTTGAGCTAAGAAAATAGGATTAGCTTTTGTTGGTAAAGCAATATTAAATAAACTTAGACTTAATAAAAATATTTTAGTTAATTTCATAATTAAACTCATTTCTTGATTTAACCTCCACTAACAGGAGGGATAAAAACAATTTCATCACCATCTTTGAGAATAGTATCTGGTTCAACAAATTGTAAATTAACACCAAAACGAGTTAAATTCCGCCATTTTTCTAGTTCTGGTTTTTCCCCTAAAATAATATCTAATAAATTGTTAACTTTAGTATCTTGAGGTACAGTTAACTTTAGTTCTGGTGTTTGATAGGCTTCCTGATAAGCAGCAAATAATTTGACATTAATGTTAATATTGGACATTCTTAATAAATTAATAAAATGACTATCTTAAATGTAAAAAGAGGACACCCGTTATATTTCTCAATAAAAAGAATCCCACAGAAATTAACGGGTGGTGAATTTTTACCAGCAAACAAAACATTTTAATTCCTTATTAAGACA
>CAYPSO010000154.1:0-8280 GCA_964413275.1 uncultured bacterium
GGAACACAAGCGAGAGCCAAACTGAATCAACAAATCATCGAAGAATATGCTCAACAAATGAAAGCTGATTTATTTAATTTATCTGTTAGTTCTACTGAAAGATTAGATGCTATTGGTATAGCTTACGCTGCTTTTTGTGGTGTGCTAATTCAAGAGTTAATCTAAATTTAATTCTTGATTGATTACTTTAATCATTTGATAGTCTCTTAATTGGTCAAATATTAACAATAAAAATGAGAAATGTTTTGAAAATAAAACAAATTTATCGTCACTTTTAAATGATTTTCTGATAAAGTTTTTGTTTATCAAATTAGTTTATTTAGAAAATATTATAAGTAAGTATTTTTCTAAATAAATTTCTATTTTATGATAAAATAAGTATCAATATGTAATCAAAATAATAATGAGTCAATTTCCTCATGATGAATTCGTCAAAGAGTATTTACCAGAATTAATCTCTGATTATGGTGATGTAACTTCAGGAGAAAATGTTACTGGACAAAGAAGGGAAATCGATGTATTTTTTCAGCCAAATAAACCAGTACCTACTACCCCTGATACTTTGGGATTGTTAGGAAAATTAACGCAAACAACTTGCTTGTTTGAAGTTTTTAGAAATCCGGTTACAACGAGTGAAATAAAGGAGTGTTTGGGTAAACTTTTTGATGTTGAAGTAGCAATTAAAAGAGAAAAAAGGAGAAATAAAAGTAAAGAAAACACTCAAGAAAAACCTTTTTTATGGATATTAACTCCGACTTTATCTGAAGAAAAATTAAATTCGTTCAAGGCAGAGTTATCAGAAAGTTGGTGTCCTGGAATTTATTTTTTACCTCCAGCTTTTAATACGGCAATAATAGTAATTCATCAATTACCAGTGAATAAAGAAACTTTGTGGTTGAGGATTTTAGGGAAGGGAAAAGTACAGGAAAATGCAATAGATGAGATTAAAGCATTACCTAAAAATCATCCAAATAGAGATAATGTATTAGAACTAATCGGAAATTTATTTGCTATCTTAGAAGCAAATAGGAAAAAAGGGAATAAATTAGAACAAGAGGATCGGGAGTTAATTATGAAGTTGTCACCTATTTATATGGAAAGATTAGCAGAAAGTAAGCAAGAAGGAAGACAAGAAGAAGCCTCTCAATTAATCCTCAAGCAACTTCAACGTAAAGTAGGTTCATTATCACCCCAAATTCAACAACAAATTGAAAACTTATCTCTAGAAAAATTAGAAGCTTTAGGTGAGGCTTTGTTAGATTTTAATTCTTTAGATAATTTAATTGATTGGTTAACTCACAATATTGATTTTTAGTTCAGAAAATAGTAATTGTCTTTCTGGTGCAATATCGACACTTGAGTTTAGGGTTGATTCCTTCACCATCTGGTAAACTTCAAACAGACTCAAAGAAGACCAAACAGATAAGCTTTGCCAAAAACGTGGAATAGACTAAAATCTTACCAACCAAGAGTAGGTCAGCACAAGGTAAGTGAGAAAGTAAGTATGAAAGAAATCGATGAGACCATCATGTATCAAGCTATAGGTTGGATACAGGGTAAGATAGAAGAAATAAGCGAGAACAATTGCCTCATTAATATTGATAGTAAATCTTATAATTTACACTTAAGGTCTAACCTATTGGCTCAAGTAGAAATTAATCAAACCTATTGGTTTAAGGTTTATCCCAAATATCATTTTTCTACTAATAATTATTCCTTTCAAGCAGCAGCTTGTTCACTAGAAGAACCAAAGGATTTAGAAGTTAAAATACCCAATATTTTCATCTTGAAAGGAATGTATGAAGTCTTAAATAATTCAGATAAAACTGTTTTTTCAATTTACCGAAACTATGAAGGTACACACAATAACCAGAAAAAGAAATATATAACCCAAAATCGTCTTCGTACTCTTATTCCTTTTGAGATGAAAGGAAGGAAGCCTTTTAATAAAAATCTTGAAGATTTAGAAACAAAACTATTTTATCAAGTGTTAGCTCGTTTTGAAGCTAATACTAATACTTTTCATTTTCTTAGAGATATAGTAAAGCCGACCAAAGAACGTCCTAGAAAGTTAAAGTCTCAAGATTTGGAGGAAATAGAGCAGCAAATTCGTCGAGGTATTCTAAATAAGCCAACAGAAACCAAGACTAAAAAAACTAAAAAGACCAAAAAAACACCTCAACAACAAGTGATAAAGGAGATAATTATGTTAAATGGTAAAAATGCTGAAATAACAATTAAGTTTGAAGAACGTCCAGAAGTACCAGCAGAAGGTAAGAAAGTACAGGTACAAATTAAGGGGGAAAATGGCATAAGTGTCAGAGCCCAAATCAATCGTAAAACCCTAAAAAAATTAGTCGAAAAAATGGATAGTTATGAATCTTGGATAGGTGCATTAACAGGAAAGATATTCGAGCTATTACCTGATGGAATAATAGAGCTGGAATCCGCAGGAATACAGGTATTTGAACGAAAATCAAAAGCTCAAAAGCAAGAGAATTCTGAGGAAATAAAAAAAGCTGTATAAGCTAAGATTACATTAAATTAATTCTTTTTAAGATACAACCAGCGAGAGACATTCTGAAGGGAGTGAAATTCTCATTTCACTCCGCGAAAGAATAGCAAAGCGTGTCGGGTCGCTGGTACATAAATTAAGAAAATTTACACCAGAATAATTTGTCACGCTGAAACTAATTCAAATTCAATTGTTAATTTCAAAGCTTTAGCAATAAGATTTAACATCAAAAAAGAGTCTCCTTCATAATCTGTATTTTCTAAAGATTCAATAATATCTATTTCTGTCTTAATTAAACTTGCTAAATCTTGAGTAGATAAATTATAGTTTTCTTTTATTTTATAAATTTCTCTGGCTACTTTATCGTCAAGACGTATTTTTTCTAATTCTATTTGACGTTCAATATTATTCTTATAATAACGATTGTAAAGTATTTTTAAACCATCTGTTGTTGACTTAGTTTTGTTCATATTAACTCCTGAGAATAAGTGTGTAATTCGGGGTTTTGTTCAAATTTAGTTTTATTTTTAATTGCTTGTTCTATTTCATAAGTAGGTACTTGTTTTTCTTTAATTATACCGTGAGAGATTATAGCTTCTAATTCTGTCCACTGTTTTGTTCTTTGAATATCTGGAACATGGATAAAGTCATTTAATATTGAGCTATTTCCTGTTAGATTAAATATAATTTCAGCAATAGTTTTACAGCAACTTTCAGGTGCGGTAACAACTTGTTCTTCGCTGAATCTGATAATAATCCAATTTTTTTCTAAGAAAAACTCGTTTCTTCTCCTATCTTTCGGCGAACCTAAATAGTGAGTTGCTTGTCTATTATTGTGTGCGTAGGGTTCATCAATTTCAATATCAATATATAGATTGATTTCTTTATCTATATATACAAAATCTGGAGTATAGGGATATTGATAATTAGGAATATTCAAAGTTAAACCAGCGTAAATCATTTTAGGAAAATATTCTGCTAATTTGGCTAGAAATTTTTGTTCTGACCAGCCTCGTCTTGCTTTGCTATTGATACCATCGTGAGCTTGTGTTTGAGTGAGTATTTCTAACAATAATTTGTATTGAAAATCAGCAATTTTAATTTTAATTTCTTCCTCATGTTTAAGTTTTTTTTTCTGATAATCTTTTAGTTCTTTAGTGTAATTAATAAACTTTTGCTGATGTTGTTTCTTTCGTTTTGGATAGGTCGTGATTTGTCGCCAAGTCTGGGCAGCAATCGCTGCTAGTGATGCTAGAAAAAAGAGAGCTGCTGGAATTAAATATCCTTCTTGAGCAGCAAGCGTAACACTAGGAATCGTAACGGAAACTGATTCCACAGCAATTACTGATGTATTCACTTTTTCTGGTTCTCTACCAGGGGGAGAAGGAACTAAAGGGGAAGGTGGAAGGGTTGGCAGCCTTGATTTGACTTGTTCGATATTAGACGGAATAAGGATAATTGGAAATTCAGACATGATTAATTTTGAGAGAATAGTTTATTATTCCCTCGAAATCAACGTAATCTTTCAAAAACTCAGAGATAAGTTAGAGGTAAGTCAGAGATAACATTAGAATCATTTCTGATTATAGTCTGTTAAGTTGAAAGAGTAGTAAATAGAAATGTTATTATTTATGAAAAAACGTTCTGTTAAGTTAACTATTCAAGGTAAAAAATTAGCTGAAAATTCTTTAGCTAAAAAAAACTTAACTAAAAGGGCTTTAGCTCAAAAATTACAAATATGTGAAGCTACTATTTATAAATTTTTCAAACCAATTAATATTGATAAAGAATATTTTGCTAAAATTTGTAAGTTGCTTGAATTAGATGCTGAAAAAGTAATTGATTTAATTGAATCTGCTAAAAATACTGCTATTGTTGTTCGTAAAAAAAACAAAAATTATTTGAGGGAACAATATGGTAATATTAAAGTATTAGATATGTCTTTTCCTATTTGTTTAAATCAACTTTATACTAAAGTTAATATTTTAGAAAAAATTACAGCACGTAACCGTAAAACTATTAATGAACTAACTCAACAATATTGTGAGAGATTCGGATTAGATAATAAAGTAATAGAAAAAAAAGTACCTGCTTTAGAGGTTATTGCCAAAAATAACCGCTTAATTATATGGGGAAAACCAGGTGCAGGTAAAACGACATTCTTAAAGCATCTGATTATTCAGTGTATATCTGGAGAATTTCTGAATGATTTAGTTCCTATCTTTATCTCTCTTAAAGAGTTTGGAGAATTAGAAAATAATTTAAGTTTAATTAACTATATTGTTCAAGAATTAAATGTTGATGATATTACTGAGGATGACGTAATTATTCTTTTAAAATCAGGAAAATTATTGATTTTACTAGATGGATTAGATGAAATTAAAAAACAAGATACCAGTAGAGTAATTAAAGAAATTCGAGATTTATCCTATCAATTTGTTAATAATAAGTTTGTTATAACTTGTCGAATTGCAGCCAGAGAATATACTTTTGAAAACTTTACTGAAGTTGAAATTGCTGATTTTGACAGAGAACAAATTGAATCTTTGGCAACTAATTGGTTTAACGCTAAAAATTTACCGTTAACTCAAATATTTCTCAAAAAACTAAATAATTGTCCAGCAATTCAAGAATTAGCTACTAATCCTTTACTTTTAACTTTGCTTTGTCTTGAATTTGAAGAATCAGCCGATTTTCCTAGTGAACGTGCTGAATTATATAAACGAGCTATTAATACTCTATTAAGAAAATGGGATGCTAAACGTGGTATTCAAAGAGATATTGTCTATAAACAATTATCGCTACAGCGTAAAGAGATTTTATTAACTGAGATTGCTTTTAAAACTTTAAAACAGGGAAATTATTTTTTAAAACAGAGTCTATTAGAAAATTTGATTACTGATTATATTCAAAATTTACCAGATGCTAAAACTGAGTTTGAAGCGTTACGTACAGATAGTGAAGTCGTCCTAAAATCCATTGAAGCTCAACATGGATTATTACTAGAAAGAGCTACAAGTATTTATTCTTTTTCTCATTTAACTTTTCAAGAGTATTTTACAGCAAGTTATATTGTAGAGCATTGTAATAACAAAAATATTAATGACCCTATTTTAGGTGATTTAGTTTGGCATATTTTTGATAAAAAATGGCGAGAAGTATTTCTCTTAACTTCTGAAATGATAGCTAATGCAGATACTTTGTTACTAAGAATGAAATATGCTATTGATTTATTTGCTAATAACAGCAAAACTATGCAAAAACTTTTAGCGTGGGCAAATCAGAAAGCGTCTGATATTTCTAGCACTGAATATTCTAAATTAGCAGTTAGAACCTTTTATCTTTGTTTAGCTGCTGGTGTTTATATTTTAGATATTTCCAATCCACCTTTTTCTTTTTCTTTTTATTGGAATATTACAGACATAAGTAATTTGTTAGAAACAATTGAACCTAACCTACAATTAAATTTTTATATTGGTCATGGTTCTGGATTTGGCTTTGGTAATTTTAAAGGTTCTATTAATGATAAAAATTTAGCTCTTGATTTTAATCTTAGTCATGCTCGTTGTCATTTTTCCTTATTGGGTCGTATTGCCAATGGAGAGAGAGAATATAAGGAATAGGTATATCCTTAAATTTAAGATAGTGAATTAGTAAACGAATAGAATGCTTTAACATTTCTAGTGATTTTGAGTAACAAAGAGTTTTTCGATGTAATTTGGCTAGATAATGTCTAAGTCTGGTATTTTCTCCTTCAACTCTTGTCATAACGCCTTTTTTTCTTATGATTCCAAACTTGATTTAAGTTGTTTTTGTTTTTCTTTAATTTCTTCGATTAAAGGGCGTGGGTCTTCTTTGCCCAAATATACATTTTGAGTTTTTTGCTTCTCGGCATCCCACCATCTAAGATAATAATAGGGCCCGTAACTATTACCATCTTGATTAACAAATTTTTCTAAAATTTCATACTTGCCCAATATTTCAAACTGAGCCTCTCGATCTATTTTTCCCAATTTTATTTGATGAATTAATTTTTTTCTTTTTTCTTTAATTATTGGCAGATTTTCTATTTGAGATTCTAATATATTAGGCAGTTCTTTCTCTAAAGAATCTAAAATAGATTTAGTGATTTTTATTTTTCTATTTAAAACACTTGGGCTTAATTTCACTATTCATCCGTACTTGATATTAGCTCCTGATTGAGATTTATTCGCGATTAATTTTCGCGAACATTCTTCTTATATTAACTTCGCCAACAAAGTCAATCATGTCAGAACAACTAAAACAAATCACAGAGAATCAGTGTAAAAATACCCCAGCCAAATACGACGATCTCAAAGTTCTTTTTCTCAACTGTACTCTTAATAGAACTCCTGTTTTATCACATACCAGAGGTGTCATTGATATTGCTAAAAATATTTTTGAAGCCAATGGAGTAAAAACTCAAGTAATTCGACCAGTTGATTACGACATACCAGCAGGACTAGGACTAGATATGTCTCAAACAGATGAATGGGACAAAGACGATTGGCCCATCATTCAAAAAGAGATTGATGAAACCGATATTTTGGTTTTGTGTACCTCCGTCTGGCTGGGAGAAAAAAGCTCGGTTTGTAATCGAGTCTTAGAAAGAATGTATGGTTACACTCATGTTTTAAACGAGAAAGGACAATATCGAGATTACGGCAAAGTAGGCGCGACTTTAATAACTGGTAACGAAGATGGGATTAAACATTGCGCGATGAATATCCTGTTTTCTCTTTCTCATATTGGTTATACAATCCCTCCCCAAGCTGATGCCGGATGGCTGGGAGAAGTAGGACCAGGGCCTTCTTATCTAGATCCTGGTTCTGGAGGTCCTGAAAACGACTTTACCAACAGAAATACCACTTTCCTTGCTTGGAACTGTATGCATCTAGCCAGAATGTTAAAAGATAATGGCGGTATTCCCCAACACGGAAACCAGCCAGAAGTTTGGGATGCAGGTTGTAAAACTGATTTCAATAACCCCGAACACAAAGTATAGCAGTTAGTGGTTAGTGTTTGTCTGAAAAGCTTGCTGATGAAAATATCATGATAAATCCAAGTTTAATCTTGGCGATCGCTATAATTGAAAAAACAGATCGTTGTATTGATTGTACAGCAAAGGTTTCAGCGACAGGCTGCACTTCGTCGCACGAACCTTCGATCTACGCCTATTAGCCGTCCCAGAAACCGACCTTTTGAAATTAAAGCTGGTGGGCGCAATGATTGGGTGGGTTGGGCAGAACTTCGTACTGCTTCAGTGAACGAGATTGCCGTTATGAATACTGGTCGGGTAATTAGAGATGTTGATGCAGATATACTCGCAGTGGTGGAAGCTGAAAACAGAGTTGCCCTCAAACAGTTTAGCGAACTAGTTCTTAAGGAAGTGGGAGGAGTCCCATATGCTCAAATCATGGTCATCGATGGTAACGACCAACGAGGTATTGATGTGGGATTAATGACTAAAACTGGTTATGAAATAGGATTGATGCGAAGTCACATTCACGATTTGCAAGATAATGGATTCCCGATATTTAGTCGTGATTGTCCCGAATATGCGGTAACAACGCCAAGTGGTGAAACAATTTGGATTTTGCCCAATCATTTTAAGAGTAAGTTTGGTGGGGATAGCCCTGATTCACGTCAAAAACGTTTGGCTCAAGCAACTCGTACTGCTGAAATTTACCAACCCACATTCCGCACTTGCTTTTTTGTTATAAAAACGAGTTCTAATTGAAGAA
>CAYPSO010000155.1:0-1243 GCA_964413275.1 uncultured bacterium
TTAATAGGGGAACTTCCCTGAATTGAATGGCAATTTCCGTTACTTTTTTAGGTAAACGTTTGCCAGTGCGTAAATAAAAAGGAACTCCTTGCCAACGCCAATTATCAACTAATAACTTTAAAGCTACATAGGTTGGAGTGGTGGATTCAGGGTTAACTCCGGGTTCTTCTCTATATCCTTGAACCGGTTGTCCTTTCATCCAACCTGCCTTATATTGCCCTCGAATAGCTGAACGTTCTAAGTTATTAACATCGGCTAGACGAGTTGCTTGTAAAACTTTAACTTTTTCGCTACGAATACTATCAGCGTTGAGAGCATTGGGTGCTTCCATGGCAGTGAGACAAAATAGTTGCATCAAATGATTCTGTACCATGTCTCGTAAAGCTCCAGAGGTTTCATAATAACCGGCTCTGTCTTCTACGCCAACGGTTTCGGCAACGGTAATTTGAATGTGATCTACATAGTTACGATTCCAAAGAGGTTCAAAAATTGTGTTAGCAAAGCGGAAAACTAAGAGATTTTGTACGGTTTCTTTGCCCAGATAATGATCGATGCGATAGACTTGTTCTTCTCGACATACTTTCTGTACTACTCGATTGAGAATTTGAGCGGAGCTTAAATCTTTACCGAAAGGCTTTTCAATTACTAAACGATGTTTGAGAGGATCGACTAACATCCCCGCAGCACCCAATTCTTTAATGCCAGGGGGAAAAAATTTAGGAGAAACCGCTAAATAAAATACTCGATTTCCCCTTGTACCCCTTTTGCCATCTAATTCTTCGAGGAATGCTTTAAGCTTTTCATAACTTTGGGATTGATCCATATTACCGGAGCAGTAATATAAACCATCAGCAAAATTTTGCCAAATTTCTTCGTTACCAATGCCATCAGAAAATTCTTCAATACCCTGACGCATTTGTTCTCTGAAGTAATCGTGACTCCAATCCCGACGAGCTACACCAACTACTGTTAATTCAGGAGGTAATCGCCCCTCCTGTTTCATTTTATAAATGGCGGGAATCAGTTTGCGTTGGGTTAAATCTCCAGATGCCCCAAAGATTACCATAATTAAAGGTTCTGGGGTACGTTCTTGTCTGAGTCCAACTCTGAGAGGATTTTCTAATAATGTTACCATCTATACTTTTGCTCCTTCGATTCTTTCTAATCGGGCTAAGAGTGCATCATATTTGTCTGAGAGTATTTGATATTTTTGCTTCATATCTTGAAGTTCAGCTTTGAGTTG
>CAYPSO010000155.1:1343-8203 GCA_964413275.1 uncultured bacterium
TTTGAGTTGAGTATTTTCCGCTCTTAGTTTTTCAAATTCCTTGGCTACCTGTGCTGCTCGTCTTTCTTTTTCGATTTGTTGTTGTTGAATTTTTTCTTTGAGATTGTAATTTTCAAGACGTAAGTGTTCTAATTCAGAAACTGATTTATTTTTAGTTTTGCCATATCCTTTTTCTTCCACTAGACGGCTAACCGCAGCACCTGTAGGCATTCCATTAGGTGATTGTTCTAATGCTTCCTGCCAAATTTCTAGTTGTATGGATTCGGGAAGTCCAGTTAAAGGTCTAACTTGAGATTCTTTAGTTGGAATTTTGGAACCAATTGGTTCCAAAATTTCCATAACTTTGACTGCACGAATATATCGATTAGCCGTTTGTCTTGCTATTTGCCATTTTTCCTGACAATAACTCTCAAAAGTTTTATGAGTTTCTCGGTAAAGTTTTCGATCCCTAATTTCTTCTAAGGCTTTACCGACTTCATAAAAAGTCTGAATTCCTCGATCTATAATTTGTTCGAGTTCGACAAGTCTTAGCTTTTCTTCTGGCTCTAGGGACATGACCAGATTTTCTTGTTTAATTAGTGTGCCATCACTGTCCATCATCCTTTTCCTATTACTTAAATTTTGTTTGGACGTTAAGTAAATGCTCAACTCCAAAACAAAAGATATTTTTGAGTCTAATAACTAAACTCATATTGTTAAACCGAGGCTAATTGCTTTACCTTATCTTCTAAAGATTTCATTAATGACTCAAAAGGTTTAATAAATTTATCAATCCCTTCTTCTAATAATTCAGCCATAACCTCATCTAAGTTAATCTCAACATCCTCATCTTTGAGACTCTCAATAACTTGATAAGCTTTATCAAGCTCACTTTCAATACGATTGGCAGGATCGCAATGATCTGCACAAGCTTCGATAGTAGCAGGTGGTAAAGTATTTACTGTATCAGGCCCTACTAATTCATCCACATACATCACGTCACTATAATCGGGATTTTTAGTGCTGGTACTAGCCCACAATAATCTCTGTACTTTTGCTCCTTTACCGGCTAAAGCTTGCCAACGCTCAGAGGTAAAGATTTCTTTATATTTTTGATAGGCAATTTTAGCGTTGGCGATCGCAACTTTTCCTTTTAATCCTGCTAATTTGGCTTCTTTTTCGATGCTACCAACTCCTGTTTTTAATTTAGCATCTAGGCGATCGTCAATATTACTATCAATTCTACTCAGGAAGAAACTGGCTACTGAGGCAATATTACTAATATCTCCCCCTGCGGCGGCTCTGTTTTCTAAACCTCTGATATAAGCCCAAGCTGACTCTACATAACTGTCAACAGCAAATAAGAGTGTAACGTTAACATTGATCCCGGCACTAATAACTTCTTCGACAGCAGGTAAACCTTCTTTAGTTCCCGGAATTTTAATCATGACATTGGGATAACCAATTTCGCCATAATAGCGTTTTGCTTCTTTAATGGTACTTTCAGTATCTTTGGCAATAGTAGGAGGAACTTCGATACTTACATAACCATCTAGGCCATCAGTTTCCTCATATACTGGCTTAAAAATTTGACAAGCATTACTAATATCCTCAAATACTAAGGATTCATAAATCTCATCTACAGATTTACCAGCTTGAATTCCAGCTTGAATATCTCCATCGTAAATTTGATTACCTGCGATCGCTTTTTCAAAAATGGCTGGATTTGAAGTAATCCCATGAATACCTCGACTAGCTATTAATTCTTTTAATTCTCCAGATTGAATAATATTCCGACTCAGATTATCCATCCAAATACTTTGGCCATATTGTTCCTCAATTTCAAAAATATGATTAGCTGTTGCCATGATTTTCTCCTTTTTGTTGCTGGGTGATTAGTTTTGTAACGATTAATTCTTGTCCTTGATTCATATCCTGCTGACTATTGATTTCAGGATAGACTTTTTTATTGATGACAAATCTAAAATGAATACTAAATTTCTCTCATTTCTTAACAAAGCTTAAAAGGCGATCGATTAGTGTTGATTGCTTTATCTTCTGAATCCAAGCAACTACCTAGTTATTGTAACAATTATCAAACTGCTGATTGTCCACTTAGATAAGAATCGGTAATAAAAGACTCGACTAATTTCACATCTTCTGGACTACCAACAATTAAGGGTGTGCGAGCGTGCAATTTATCTGGAATTACATCCAATAAATTTTGTGTCCCTGTACTAGCTCTACCACCAGCTTGTTCTATTAAAAACGCTAAAGGCGCACTCTCATACAATAAGCGTAATTTACCTTCAGGTTTTTTGACAGTACCCGGATAAAGGAAAACTCCTCCTTGCATCAGAATACGATGAAAATCTCCGACTAAAGCACCGCTATAACGTGCTGTATATCCTTCATGGCGGTGCATATAACGAATATAATCTCTCAGAGAATTATCCCATTGCCAAAAATTCCCTTCATTGACGCTATAAATTGGCCCGTGGGCAGGAACTTTAATATTTTCTTCGGCTAAAATAAATTCTCCTAAACTGGGATCGAGAATAAACGAATGTACTCCATTACCAAGGGAATAAACTAGCATGGTACTAGGCCCATATAAAATATAGCCTGCGGCTAATTGTTGATGACCATTCTGTAATAAATCTTTGGCTTCTTCGTTAAGATCATCTCCTTGTTGTTGACGTATGGCAAAAATTGAACCTACATTCAAATTAATATCGACATTAGATGAACCGTCAATGGGATCGTAAAGCAGAGTATAACGGCCAATGGGACAATTTTCAGGAATATAATAGGGTTTTTCCATTTCTTCCGAAGCCAATCTACAAATTAATCCACTTTGCTTAAATACTGAAATAAATACATCATTAGCATAAACATCCATTTTTTTGACGGACTCACCTTGAATATTCTCTTCGCCAGTAAATCCTAAAACTCCTGCCATTAAGCCTGCTCTAGATAAACGACGAGAAATAAGTTTTCCTGCTAAAGCAATACGATTCATAATCGCGCTTAAATCCTGAGCTTCAGTACCAAAACTTTGTAATTGTTCTAAAACGTGACGAGATAAAGTAGTACAATCTCTATCTAAAGTATGTTGAGAAACTGAATATTCTGATTGTGTTTGTGTCATAGTTATTTTTTTTGTAATTATAATTAACATCTATAAACAACTATAACGATTAATAACTTTTAGCGGTTAGCTTTTAGTTAAGTTAATATAAATAATTAGTTTATAAAATTTAATTTTTTATTAATTATGACAATCAAAATTAAACATCAACCAACTGAAGAAAATCTCAAAAAATTAAGAGTTTTTCAATGGCCAATTTGGACAAAAGAAATATCAGAATTTCCTTGGACCTATGATGAAACTGAAACCTGTTATTTTCTTGAAGGGGAAGTAATTGTAACTCCTGATGATGGAGAACCTGTACACATTGGTAAAGGTGACTTAGTAACTTTACCAAAAGGAATGTCTTGTACTTGGAAAATTAATATCGCCATAAGAAAACATTATAATTTTGGTTAATGTAAATTGTGACAACCAACTATTTTTAAATCAAAATAAGTTAATAATATTACAGTTTTAAAATAAGTTATTGACAATTAGGATGAATAGCACCAGCTTGACAAATTATTTTAAGCTGATATGAATCTAAATTTTTAACTTTAGAAAAATCTACTCCCTCAAGGTTAGCAAATGATTCGATTACAGGAGAAGCTTGAAGAAATTGATTTGAGTTAGTCTTATTTTCCATAGCAAAACTAGCTCCTTTGAAATCTGCTCCATTAAGATTAGCTCCTCTAAGATCGGCTTTACTAAGATTAGTATAGCTCAATTTTGCGTTTTGTAATTGAGCATTAGTTAAATTACTTTCTATCAAATTAGCATTAATTAAATTGCTTTTTTGTAAATTAGCATTACTAAAATTAGCTGATAATAAATTAGCTGATTCCCAACTTGAACCTAATAAATTAGCATTACTAAAATTAGTGCCTAAAGCTTGAACCATTCCTAAATTAGCCTTTTGTAAATTCACAGAAGTTAAATTACTTTCGCTTAAATTTGCCCCTGTCAAACTAGCTCTCTCTAAATTAGCTTTTTCTAAATTACTATTAATAATTTGTGTACTACTTAAATTACTACCAATAAGATTAGCTTGATTAAGATTAGTTTTGTTTAAATTAGCTCTAACTAGATTAGTAACATTAAGGTTAATTCTAGGTAAAAATGCCCCAGTTAAATCGGCTTCCTGTAAATTTGCTCCACTTAAATCGGCACTTAAATCATCAAAAGTACCAAAACGGTTATCAAAACCAGCATTATAAAAAGAACTATTACGGAAACTAGCATTATTTAAAATTGCTGAACGAAAACTAACTCCAGATAAGTCAACTTGGTCTAAAACTAAAGTAAATTGGGCTGTACCGCGACTTACTTCTCCTAAATTACCACGATGTAAGCTAGTATCTCCTAAATTACCACTATGAAGGGTTAAAAGTTTAGCGATCGCTCTTTTAGTTGCACGCAGGCGCAAAGCAATAATTTCTGCTTCCCTACTAGCATTAGCTAAAGATTTAATATCATTAGACAATGATTGATTGAGACGACGTAAAGAATCTAAACCCTGTACCCCATTACTAACAATAGCTTGTTGTATAGTTTCAATTAAGGCTGGCTCACTTTCTTGACCTAATAAATCAACCAACATGGGAACTGCACGGGGATCATCTAATCTTGCTAAAGCTAAAATTGCCGAGCGTCTTTCTTCAAGGGAATTACTATTAGTAGAACTTAACTGCTTAACTAAACTTAAAAATACCTGATTATTTTGTTGTTTAGAATCCCTCAAATTGGCTTGACTTTGAATATAAACCTGTGTACCCACAAAAGTCGCTAACACTGAAATCATTCCTGTGGAGGCAAAAATTAACAAAGTCGTACCCGGATGGGTTTTCATCCATTCCCAAAGATGAACTCCTTTTTCCACCCTAGTGGTAAGGATAATCGTTTGCATCTCACTTCCGATGCTTGCTTCGAGACTTTTGAGATTACCCTTACCATTGCTACTGGTTAAAGGTATATTTAGGGTTTGATGGGTGTAATGGTAGTTATTATTAATTAAAGGTTGTTTGCCATCTATTACAAAAGTATTGGCGAGGTTATCATGAAAAGGACGACGACGATTACCCAAAAAAAGCATTCCTCCTTCAACCAATAGCATGAAACTACTTAAAGCCGCTAAAATTGGCAAACTAGGAAAAGCACCACTATAACACCAAATTAAATAGGCTGTAGTTAGAGGAATACCCCAACGACCAATTCCCTCACGTATTATAATCCTTTTTAGCCCTGGAGGTTTTCCCGCTCCACTTACAACCCTAACTCCTAACCAGCGTTTAGGTATGGTTTGTCCAGTTTTTGCCAACAAGTACATTTGCGAGCCTGTTAAACCTAAAGGTGTAATCAAAGCTACCCACCAAAATAAATTAGTTAGGGGGGAAACTTTTTGATCTAAAGGGGAGCGTTTCTCTAAAGCTAGGAGTGAACCAAGGGTATTTTCAGTTTGTGCGAGAATGGGATTTAATGGGACAATTCTCGCTAAATCATTAGAGTTCGCTTTTGCACCAAGATAGTAGGGAACTAAAGCACTAGTTGCTAAAATTGATACTTCTAGTAACCATGCGATATAACGTCGAGTAAGTAAATTATTACTAATACGATAGGATTTACCTTGATAATGCTTTGATGATAAGTTGTTCCCGTTTTTAATTTTTGGGCTAGCCATACTCTAATTTATTGTTTAGTTTAAGGTTAGTATTTTTCTATGATTGTAATATGTGTTTCCAAAAATGTTTAACTAAAGTGTCAGCCATTCATCCCTAATGCATTCAAGATTTTTGACAAACACTTACAACAATACGAAAGCATATTATGAATTATGATATTATAAAATCGATTAAGGAGATGATTAAGGAAATTAAATGACATACCAAAAGAGGGATTGGGACATAGTTGATTATCAGATATATTCCTTGAAAGATACTGATTTATCTTTTAGAGGGCCAGAACCCCAAAAGTTAGAAGAAAATAAATATTTTGTATGTATTGGTGCTGCACAAACTTTCGGCTGTTTTTGTCAAAAACCATTTCCAATATTATTAGAAAAAAAATTAAATTTACCAGTCTTGAATTTGGGTGTTGGAGGGGCTGGACCTTATTTTTATTTAAAAGAAAAATCCTTAATTTCCTATATCAATAAAGCTAGATTTGCTATTATCCAAATTATGTCAGGTAGAACTGAAAGCAATTCTTTATTTGATAGTAGAGGATCGGCATATTTAACCAGAAGATCTGATGGAACAAAAGTTATGGCCGATCCTGCATATGAACAATTATTAACTGATGTTACGCAGCTTAACGAGATTTCAAGAGTTTCAGCAACTGGTTTAGAACCAAATCTCAAGGGTTTCAGACCAAGAGTGCGTAACATCAGTTACTAATTAGCCGATTTACAGATAAACCAACTACAATAGACCAGAGTCAGGCAATACCAGATTTAGACTTCGGAAAATTAGAAAGATATAATAAATATTATCCTTCACCAGAAATGCAGGTAGATGCTGCTTATTTGCTCGAAAAAGTATGTAGAAAATATTTAAAATAAATATTTATTTTAGTTATTTATCAAAATCAATTAGCACATTTTTTGAGATATAAAGATGCAACAAAAAGAAATACTAGATAATTTACCTCGTCTTCTCTTTTCGGAAATGGTATTTATTGACATAGGAGCAGATGCAGTTGACGCTCCCCGCTCTAAAGAGACGGGGATTCTTCATTCATAGACTCGCCGTAA
>CAYPSO010000156.1:0-8123 GCA_964413275.1 uncultured bacterium
ATCATAATTAGCAAAGCCCACTAAACTATTACCACTACGAATATTAAAATCAATATCAGGTAAAGGTTCAATTCCGTAATTTTGAGCATTAGGATTAGGGCTAACTTGAGAAGCTAATTTAAGGAATAATCGCAACTTACAAATCTCCGTCGCTTCCTCCATAATATCAACCCCATAAAGGTTATTAAGCATAATATTTTTGAGGATAAAATACTTACGATTAATATGACTTCTGACATTAGCTAAAATCCCTTGAAATTCCTTAATTATCTTCTTCTCTTTCCTATCTAATTTTAAAGACTTTTCCTCCTCAATAAATATCTGCATTCTTTCTAAACAACCATCATAAAGCGGTTCAAGAATATTCAAAGCTGCAAACAAAAATGCCCCACTACCACAAGTGGGATCTAAAATAGACATTGAGGATAATTGTTGATAGAAAATCTGCAATAATCGAGGAGAATCAATAGAAGCGATCGCATCTTCAGCAAACTGTCTAATATTAAGATTATAGGTAATTAAATCATTAATGGAAGTAACTTCCCCATTAGCTAATTTTTCTCTTACCTCTAAACAACGTTGTCGCCGTGCTATAAACTCTCGCCAAATTTCTGTAGGTAGGGCATAATCTTCATCTGCTGGTTGATTCCAATTTTCCCGTCCAGAAACATTATCAATTCCCTTAGCAATATCATCAGGTAAAGGTAAATCTACCCCTTTTTTTACCGCATCATAAATGTAACGATTAGGATTTGCTTGAAGTAAATTAAACCCTAAACTATTATTAACTTCATCAGCAGAAATAGAGTCTAATAATTCTTGCTTAACACTGTCGAACAGATAGGGTATAATGCAATTTTTACTAATATATTCAGTAATATCTTCCTTAGTGTAATAAGCTCCCATCTGCTTCTGGTTAATATACTTCTCGAAAATGTAACCTAAAACATCAGGATTAATCTGGTTATCTTGTTTTAAAGGACGCTCATCTAAATGCCAATTATACTGGTCAAAAAAATTAAATATTTGTCCAAAAGCTTCATCAGAAATGGCTATTTTTTGGTACTTAGTTTCTAAAGAGTGAACCTCAAATAAACCACCGTTTAAGTAAGGGACTTTTCCTAATAAATTATCTAACTCAGGAGTGCGTTGTTGCTTACCTAAACCATCATGAAATAACTTTAATACAAAATAACGATAAAAAGAATAAAATTTATCTTCTCCTTTCTGTTGTTGAGACTCATTTAATTTATTTCTAAGATAATCTGTATCATTATTTAAAAAACCTTTTTTCTGAATAAAATAGACAAACATTAAACGGTTAAGCATCAAAGAAGCATACCATTCTTGGTCAAATTTTTCAGTTATTCCGGTGATAAAAGCTAAAAATTTACTATGTTCTTTTTGGAATTGTTCATAAAATTTCTTCGTAACTTTATCAACATCAAAAGCTTTTTTAGTACGTTTAGTTACTTCTGGTAAAGTTAAACTTTCCTCTTCTTCAAAATCAATGGCGATCGCTTCTAACTTCTGAATTAGTCCCTCACCAGATTGACTGAGATGATAGCGATATTCTCGACTAGCTAATGGTTTCCCCGGTTCTCGCCTAATCCACTGCCAGATCTGTTCTTCCTTGGTGCGATCGATATAAATAATTAAATGCTCACGAGTATATTTAGTAACTTCAAGATCGATTTTTCGCCTTGTGGAGTGAGAAGGAAAATTACTATTTTCAGAAAAACAGCGATAAACAATTAGTCCCCGCTTTTCAGCGATCGCTTCCAAGTTATAGTTATCTTCATCTACTTTTAAAGGAATTGAAGGCACATCAGCATAATCCCAACCAAATTCTTCAATAAAAAGAGAGGTAAAATCAAACTCCTTAAGATAGTTACGAACCTGATTTCTGTTAAGCTGTCCCATAATCTACTCCCCTTAAAATAATCCCAGTGAACAAATAATTTGAGCTTCCTGTTGCTCATCTTCAGGATGAATGATACACAGTGCATCATTATCTCGAAGTGATACCACCATTTCAGCTAACTGCTCATCAGTAATGCCACTTCTTAACTGGCGATTAAGTTTAGTAATAGCAGTTTCCCTCAGAGGATAGCGATAGATTTCCTCTACTCCTTGAAGTAAAGTTTGCCAGTCACCTCCGGTGGCTAGTAGAGGTGTTTCTCTTTCTACTTTTCTAAGATAGTGATTAAGCCGTTCGTAGGTTTTAGACCTTGCACTTCTGGGACTTCCTAACTGTCCACCACTACTTTTTTGTTGCTCAAGAACTAAGTTAGCTCCCTTGAATACCAGCTCGTGATGCTGGGGATGTCGTTCCATTGGTAAAGTATCCCTGCTACAACGAGCCATCCTTAGAATACGCATCTGGGATTGAGTAACACTATTTCCGTTTTTATCAACCCAAGCCAGTGCATCTGTACCGTCATTAGTACGCAGATACATTAACACCCCTTGGGGTTCTAACTCACTAGGTTGATGGGAACGAGTTGAATAAACCACATTGGGCATATTTTCAATTTTCTGCTTCAGAGATGGGTCAGCATCAGTAGCATTCTTCCAGATTTGGAAAGCTTCAGAGGTTAAATCCACTTCCCCTTCATCCTCTTCATCTAAAATTCCTGCTTTTTCATGGTAAAGTTCCAACGTAACATTATTTGGGTGAGAACTATCTTCAAAGAACAGTTCATCTGTTCCTACCACTTCAGCATTTTCAATTAAACGTTCAATTAATCGCCCTCTTAAATTAATTAATTGTTCGACACCATCTGCGGGTAAAAAAGAATAACAAAGAATTTCCTCTGCCTTCTGTCCAATGCGGTCAACCCTTCCTGCTCTTTGAATTAAGCGAATAATTGCCCAAGGCAAGTCATAATTAACAATAATACGGCAATCCTGTAAGTTTTGCCCTTCACTGAGGACATCAGTAGCAATCAAAATTCTTAACTCTTGGTCAGTGGAAATATTTTTTTGATTACTCTGGGGGCTAAACCGATAGGCGATCGCTGTAGGGTCAGCAGAATTTCCTGTCACAGCTTCAATCTTGGCAATGCCCCTATCTTTTAAAGCAGATTCTAAGTAACGAGCAGTATCGGCGAACTGAGTAAAAATGAGTATTTTTTCGTTAAGATGTTCTTTCTCTAATAGCTGTAACAGAGCTGCAAATTTTTGGTCTGTATTTGCCTCCCACTCATCGCACTTATTCAATAAAGCAGTCAAGGAGAAAGCATCTCTAAGTAAATCCTCTTTGAGAACGGGACGAAATAAACTAGAACGCAACCATCTAAAGCGTTTCTTATATTTGTTTCGGTAGAGGTTATACACTTCTGCTGCTTGCCTTTTATATTCCGCTTCTTTTTGGGCTAAAGCTTTAATGAGATTGATTTCATCATCACCTTGTCCTCGATCTTCTTGAGTTTCTAAATCTAGATCGAGAGATGCAACTGAATCAGCATCCTCATCGTTATTGCCAGTTTCTAAAAATTGGGCATCCTGTGTTCCAATGGGAATCTCAGAACCTTGTTCAATAGCATAAAGATAGACATAATTTCGTAAAATATGCCTTTCCAAAGACTTAATAAAAGCATAACCACTACTTTCGAGACGTTTAAACAAATTAGTCCGAGAGAAACCCATTAATCGTCTTCCTGCTCGTGATAATCCTGCTAATATATTTTGCTCTACTGCTGTTGGAGATTGTTCATGTGTTACTTGTTCATAATTACCCAAACCGTAGCGGGGCAATCGCAAAGAGTTAATTACATCCACAACTTGCTCTGAGTATAATCTAGCATAGGAGTCATGCTCACGACTACCAATAACAAAAGGAGCAGTTTTGGGAATGCGTGTAGGAAAATAAGAACGAGTGCCATCAGGAAATTTTAAATACTTACGACCATCTAGAGAATCAGTTTGAGCGTAATTTTCTTTAATAAAGCTACGAGTACGTCTAACCATATAACGACTCATCAACTGTTGCCAATCTTCTGAGTACGGACTTCTCTCAAAAGCAGCGAGGGAACGTACAGCAGTTTGGGGATGAGAACGTAAAAATTCCATTTCATTTCCCAATTCTCGAATCAGTTGTTCGGGCTTAATACCTAAATCTTTCTCTTCAGGGATAAATAAGCGTAACTGAGCAGATAAGTCCAAATAGGTTTTATTATAGGGAGTAGCAGTAAGAAGAATACAACTACTACCACTTTGTTCTATGTACTCTTTAATCGCAGCATATCTTTGTCCTTGTCGATTGCGTAAGTTATGGCTTTCGTCAATCAAGACCAAACGAAAACGAGCAGGAACATCTGGTAGTTCTTTAATTACCCTACTAATAGACATTACCTTACCTCTCAACCCATACTCTTCCACATAGCTTTGCCACATTGGGACTAAATTTTTTGGGCAAATAATCAAGGTACTATAACCAAAATCTTCTTCACAAATTTTGGCGATCGCTGTTCCTACCAAAGTTTTTCCTAAACCAACCACATCACCGACCATTACACCGCCACGTCGGTTAACATGATGAGCAGCGATACGAACAGCAGCTTCTTGGAAGGGAAACAGTTTAAAACCAGGGGGAACTTGATACTGACTCAATCCATCTCTTGCTTCTTGAGAAAGGTGATAAGCCATCTTGAGATAGACATAGTAAGGTGGAATTAATTCGGATCTAGCCCAGCTCTCATCAATAATTGCGGCTATTTCTTCGGAAATATCCACACAAAATCTATCCAACCAACGTTCATCAAACCAATGTTGTAATTTCTCAGTAGCATCGTGATCCAATATATCTACATTCAGTTCACCCTGACCTGACAAACCCGAAAAAGTTAAGTTACTACTACCTAAAAAAGCAATTTTTGGTAAATTAATATGACCTTGAGGAATTAAATAGAGTTTGGCATGAAGAGGATGACGTAAGTAAAGCTTAACAATAAGCTTTTTAGCTTTCAGCCTTTCTTTAAGTTGCTTTAAACCTATTTCATCCGCATTATTAGGTGTACCGATCATTAATTGCTGACGAAACTCCTGAGCTATCTGTTTCTTTAAACGTAAAGCTTCACCGCGATCAATATTCTTGTTTGCTGTTCCTAAAGCGATCGCACTATGTAACTCATCTTTGGGAAGCTTCTGCATTCCAACCAAAAGCCGACAGCAAGCTCCTTCTCCACCCACAAAACTCTCAATTTCTCTATCAATCAATCGCCAACCTCTCAGGTTAAAGTAACCTACACAAAAATCAGCTCGTTTTGCACCTTGTAAGCTTTGTTTTAAAGTTGGTAGTAATTTTTCATTAATATTATCAAAAATACGAGGCATATTAAATCTACTATCAATTAGGTATTTTTAATTATTATTCTTTTTCCTATTTCCCATCTTGCTTCTAGCCTTTTTCCGATGCTCTAGCAATTCTTCTAATAACTGAGGCTGCATTTGTGGATTTTCCCAATCCCTAATTAAACGTTGAAGACCAACGGTTACAAAATCCTGAACGCTAGGAGCTGCACGTTGGTATTCTCCATCAAGAGAAGCCTTGATTTTACGGAGAGATTTTTCTACTTCTGGAGTGATGCGAACGGTTAAACTCAATATTTTTTACCAAGTATTTTGGTACATTATAATTTGTAGGTTATCATGTATGCAAGATTTTAACTAAATATTAATAATTGTTATTGATTATTTTGTAAAGTCTAACCATAGTTTTATTGATTTTTCTAAATTATCACTATATTTCTTACTTAAAGTTCCAATTTTTTTTATTATCAAACTTTCTTCAATAGTAAAAATTCCCCTTTTTACAACACTCTTAACATTTAATCCTATTTCTTCCCAATCTTGTAAAATAAACTCTCCTGTAATTAAATTTGTTGTACGACTACTTATAGGTACAATAAAATAATCTCTTGATATAGATGGCGCATTGATAATAATAGCTGGTCTTACTTTACTAGAAGATAAATCTGAAAAAGGATAACGAACCAAAATAACATCATTTTTAGAGTAATTCATTATAAATTTCCTCCTCTGGATGTTCCCAAATTTTTTCTAAAGAAGATTGACTTGCCAATTGCCAAAATCTTTTTTCTTGTTGTTCTTGTAGTTCATTTTCATTTTGCTCATCTTGAGCAATTTCCGCTACCAAATACTGTAGTAATTCTATTTTTTCACCTTTATTAAGTGTCTTGATTTGTGGAATAATTTGTTCTATCACAAAAATACCTCTTAATTTTCCTTATCTATATTCTATTATTATACTTAAAAAACTTAACCAAAAGTGACAGTTATCAATATTTATTTAAACTTTTTTTCGAGAATAAGCTATTTTCTCACCATAAATTTGATAAGCGTATTCTAACTGTTCCTCTTCCAATTTCAAACTAATATTATCAAATAAACTTAGTTGTTGTTTTTTAAAATTAATAATCCTTAATAATCTCTTTTCTAGTTGTTGATGAGATTCGACTTCACCATTATCTAAAATATGTTTAATTGAAACTTCTTTTCTTAGGTGACGACAAATCAGAATACTGCGATGACAGTTTATCGGGTCTTTTTCAGCGCACATTAAAGCAATATTATATTTATTTAACCCTATTTTTATTCTTTCTAATCCCTCTAAAAACTCTTTTGTACCTGCCAATAATTCATAAACAACTTTATTGTTTATATAACAGTTTAGATTGTCAGTTCTAGCACCTAATTCTTTTCCTAAAAAAGCATACTCAATATTATAATTATTTAAGATTCTTTTGATATTTTCTCTATTATATTGTGGGTTATATCGAGAATAAGGAACAGACCTAACATCAGCTATTGCGGTTATCTTATATTGCTCCAATAATTCTATAAATTTATCTATTTTATAATTACTATGCCCTATCGTAAATATTTCCATATTAGGAGATTAAATTATTAATAAATAATTCAATTATAGCAAATATTTATGTTATACTTGAGACAGTAATAAGAGGGTAAAAAAAATCTTGTATATGATTACTACCTTTTCGACAAATCAGGCATTTGGAATCTTAATTGAAGCAGATATTGATATAGTAACTGCTGAAGAAAAAATTTCTTTCTTCAGAGAAAATATCAACAATTCTAGTCAAACACTAAGCTATCAAATTGATGAACTGAATTATTTGGTTATTGGTGTTCACGAGTAATGAGTAGTGAGTAATGAGTAATGAGTAATACCTCTGCCTGAAGTCAGAGGATTCAATTATTGAATTATATTTTTAGCTTTTTCCTCATGAATGAGGAGGCTTTAGACCAAACTTCGGGCTTTCACTCATTACTTATTACTCATTACTTCAGCCCGAAGGGCTTGGTAATTTATTTGAACAAAAAAGTTTGTCTTAGCAGTTTTTTGCAATTAGATGCAGAAATAAACAACTATTCAACTATTAATGCTCAAGAAATTAAAAAATTGGGACATCGTTATCTGAAAATTGCCCAACAAATATTGCCGGTTTTTTAACTAAAACAGAATTAGAAATCCAAAAACTTGTCTGATTCCTCAACCATAAAAAAGTTTTCATCATCCTCATCAATTACTTCTATTTTTGGCTGAATTTCTTCATTGAGTTCAATGAACTCTTGTTCTTCCTTAATTCCCGACAAATTTCCTACCAAATTATTCACAATTTCTCGTTGCTGTTCTGGGGAGATTTTTTTACCTTCGCCCTCAGCATAAACCAAAGTTACTTCCAAATTCGTATCTTTAAATTCGACTGGTATTGAAATATTTAGAATGCCATCAGAACCAACGTGAGCTTTTAGAACTACTGTTTCCATAATTTTTTCCTCATTACTATTTTTTGATTAATCCTCAGATTTATATTGTTGCTCTAACAAATCACTTTCTGTTTGATAGACAACATCTTTATTAGTAAAAACTTTCTTGAAAGCAAAACTACGAGCATATTCTAATTTCTGCTTAATTTTATCAGTTAAAGTATCTAACAATGAAGCTCTAGAAGCTCTTTTATTATTTCTTTTTTTGATTTTTCTGTTCTTGAATTTAAGCCAAATATACCGTATTAAAGGAATAGGAAGAAGAAAAGCACTGTATGTTAATAAAACCCAATAAACTGAATTGGTAA
>CAYPSO010000157.1:0-8019 GCA_964413275.1 uncultured bacterium
GTATATCCTTAGCAATGGATGATTTTGGTACGGGATATTCTTCTTTGAGTTATCTTAAGGAATTTTCTTTTGATACTATTAAGATAGATCGCTTTTTTGTGAAAAATGTTCTTGATAGTTCTGAAGATACCGCAATTCTTAAAGCAATTGTTAGTTTAGGTCAAGGCTTAAACATGAAAGTAGTAGCTGAAGGAGTGGAAACGTTGGAAATAACCGATTTTCTCAAAAATTTGCAATGTCAATATATGCAAGGTTATTATTTTAGTCGTCCTTTACCCGCTCATGAAGCTACTATTTTATTGCAAAAAAACTTTAGTTTATAAAATCTGCTAAATCATCAATTATTGAGCAAATTGTTCGTACCAATTATCAAAAAGTTCAGCTACTTTTTGGGCATCATGAATATCAGTAGCTTGTTTTAAAGCACCTGCACTCAAATTTTCATAATATTCTTGTTTATCCGGTTTTTCTCTTAATTCCACAATCTTTTGCCACATTTGTTCGCTAAGATTGTTATAGGTTTGATCGAGGGATTCCCAATAATCATTATTATTAGCAGTTCTTTGATTTAATGGTATTGAATTTAACCATTCTCCTCTATAATCTAAAGGTAATTGTAATAGAAAGCCATTGTCATTATCTCTAACAAATTCAGGTAAAGCACAAACATTGGTAGTAATTGCTGGTGTAGCAGTAGAAAAACCCTCAATTACACTATATCCATAAGTATCGTGCATAGTTGGTAAAAGGAGAAAATGAGATTGAGAAAGTAAATTTAATACTTCTTGATTGGGAAGACGGCGATGATGAATTACATTAGGTAAATCTAATAGTTTTAAATCTTGTTTATATTTATTTTTATCAGGAAATGTATGTCTGCCTCCTAAACTCAAGCCAGATACAATATTTATGGTGAGAGGAAAATTATGTTGATAAGCCTTTTCCGCTAACCTTAGAGCAACGATTCCACCTTTTCTGGCGAAATGTCTTCCTATAAATGTAAGTTGTATTTCACCTTCAGGATATTTTTTAGGTCTATTAGCTAATACAGTAAAATTAGGATGAATAACTTCTATTTTATTAATTATCCTATTTAACACTGATTCATTATTATTTATTAATTTGATATTTGCTTGTAATAATCTAATACAGTATTGTTTTGAATATTCGGAGATAGCAATTATTTTTTGACAGTTATCCAAAGATAATCTTTCTGTTAAAAAACCTCTTAACTTTTGTTCAAAAAACTTGTCTATTTTATTTACTTTCATGCTTAAAATATAAGGAACAAAAGATTCAAAAGTTACTATAAATGGTTTATTGGTATAAGGAATTGAATTAAAAGAATGAATTACTTGATAACTTTTAAAAGTTGGTTGCCAAGCCGCTACAGCACCAAGTGGTTTCCAATATTTTTTAAGGGGAAAGCGATCTGATAGTAACGCTTTGGGATAGATTATTTTATGTTGAGAATTACGAGGTTTATTAGGAATACTTAGGTGTTTATTACCTGCAATTAAAACTGTTACCATAATCTAAATATTATAATATAATCTAAACAAACCGATCATAACATACAAAAATAAGTGCTTTTGTTCAATTTAATCTGTTTAGCTTTGAACAAATAATAAAAAACAACAAACAACTTATGTAAATATTCAATATTACTTAATATTTGTTAATACTGTTTCGTATATTTTGGCATTTTTTTCCCAAGTATATTCAGTTTCAATTAATTGTCTGCCATTCTTAGATAATTCCTGCCTCATTTGTGAATTTTCCAATAGTTTACTAATATTTTCTAGATACTCGTTAATTTTATTAGCACGTAATGCTCTTAGAGGTACATTAGGTGTATCAACTTCTATGCCCTCTAAACCCCTATCGCTTGCTACTATAGGAGTACCTGCTGCCATAGCTTCTAAGGTTTTATTTTTGATCCCGAAACCAGTACGCATAGGCACGATAGCGACAGTAGCTTGGTGCAAATACTCGACAACAGAAGGTACTCGCCCTGTTACGGTAATTCCTGCAATTTGTGCTAATTCTATCACTTCAGGAGCGGGTTTAGAACCCACTAAAGTTAAAGTTGCATCAGGATATTTTTCTTTGATTAAAGGAAATACTTCTAGACTAAAAAATCTTACGGCATCTATATTTGCAAAATAATCTAAACCACCTGCAAATACTAAATTATAACCATTGGGATCGCTTTTTCGGTAGGGAAAAGCCTCTAAATCAACCCCATTAGGTACAACCGCAACTTTGACATTATTATCAAATTGTTGTATTTGATCTCGATCTTCATCTGTTGTTACTACAATACAAGAAAATTTGCGAATAGTTTTTTGTTCATAACGACGAAGAAGAGGAAGATAAATAATATCTCTTAATTTATTTTCTGAAGTATTAGTTTCTAACTGATTTTTACAAGTACGATATAAACAACTATGAATATTAATAACAGTATTTAATTTATTTTTCCATTCGGGGCGGATATATATTTCATTAACGCTATGTTCACAGGTAATTACATCAAATTTAGCTGCATTTACCGCCTCATCTATCCATTCTTGAATATCTTTTAAATAAAGATATTCAACATTTGGTGGAGTGCCTTCTAACAAAAAACGACTAAATCTTTTGAGTTTCAAAAAAAAACTATTATTGGCATTTTGAGGACGAGGAAAAATTACTAATTTGTTTATATATTTACGTAAATTTTCTATATCTTCTTGAAACACATCTTCTGATTTTTGAGTTACAACAGTTACTTGATGAAATTCAGCAATCTGCTTAAGTAAATTGAATGTTCTAACTTGAGTTCCCCCTTTCGTAGGCGGATAAGGAAAGGTAGAAGAAATCATTAAAATATTCATAATTATTTATTTTTTATTCGTTATTTTTGATTACAAATTCTATCATCATTTTAACTATATCAGGCATTTTATATTGAGCTTTCCATCCTAATTTTAGTTTAGCTTTACCAGGATTACCTTTACTAATAGCCAAATCACTAGGTCTAAAAAAAGTGCGATCGCTGACTACATAATCTTGCCAATTTAAACCAAAATAATTAAAAGCTTCGCTAATAAATTCTTCTAATTTATAACTTTCACCTGTACAAATTACATAATCATCAGCTTGGGGTTGTTGTAACATCAAATACATAGCTTCCACATATTCTGGAGCCCATCCCCAATCACGAATAACAGAAATATTTCCAAGTATTAATTTATCCTGTTTTTTCTGAGAGATATTATAAGCTGCATTAATAATTTTTTGGGTTACAAAACGTTTTGGTCTTAAAGGTGAATCATGGTTAAATAATATGCCAGAGCAAGCAAAAATGCCATAAGCTTCTCGATAATTAGCTACTTCCCAAAAAGCAGCAGATTTGGCTACAGCATAAGGACTGCGAGGGCGAAAAGGGGTATTTTCATCGGCATAACTATCGCCAATATCACCAAAACATTCACTTGAACCTGCATTATAAAACTTAATTGGTTTATCGATAAATCTAATCGCTTCTAACCAATTTAATGTACCAGTTGCCACACTTTCTAATGTTTCTACTGGTTGTTCAAAAGATAAGCCAACAGATGTTTGTCCTGCTAAATTATAAATTTCATCTGGGTCAAATTTTTTCAGAATTTGTAGTACGCTACGAAAATCATTTAAAGAAACAGATTCTAATCTAATTTTATCTTTAATTCCCAAAGTAATTAAATTACTAAAACTAGAAACTTGTGCATCTCTAGAAGTACCACAAACTTCATAATTTTTATCTAATAATAATTTAGCCAAATAAGCACCATCTTGGCCAGATACACCACATATTAAAGCTTTTTTCATTTTTATTTTTTTAATATATTTTTAATTACAGCAGATAAATAACCCAACTGCCCATAAGCATATACTAAGTTATCGAAGGATTGAGCAGGTTGATTCATATATTTTAAAGATTTATATAAACCTCTTAATAATCTTTCTCCTCCCCTAGAAAATTGAGCTATTCCTGCTTTTCCTGCCACTTCTTCTCGATAACATTCACTAATTCCCTGCCACCAACTACGACTTAAAAACCATTTTCTTGCCATTCTTTCTGGGGCAACATTATGTTTGACCAAAGCATCAGGCAAATAGGCAACTTGCCAGCCTTTTTGAAGAGCTAGTTCTGTCATGTATAATTCCTCATTAGAAAGGAGATTTTTGCCCTTGCGTCCGAGATTAACATCAAAACCGCCAATTTCTTCGAGAAAACTGCGTCTTAGGGAATAATTCACCCCTCTAGGAGTTAAATTGGGCTGAGTAATATCAACAATTTCCTCACCTAAATCATAGTATCCTAAACCACCAGATAATTCAGGAGATAACCATTGCGGAGGGATGATATTTTCTGGCCAAAGTAAGGTAACTTTTCCTCCTGCTATCCCTAATTTAGGATTATTGTCATAAGCTTTAATTAATAAACTCAGCCATTGAGAAGATGCGATCGCATCATCATCGAGATAAGCTAAAATAGGTGCTGTAGTTTCCTTTGCTCCCCTATTTCTCGCCGCCGATAAACCTAGAATTGGCTCATAAATGTATCTTAAAAGAGGATTAGATAAACGGGATTCTACTACTTTTTTGGTACTATCAGTAGAAGCATTATCTATTACTAAAACTTCATAATCATCACAATCTTGGATTAATAAACTATCAATAGCATCCCCTAGATAACTATCTCGATTATGGGTACAAATAATGGCACAAATTTTAGACATTTTTAATTATTAATTGTTTCTAATAATAACTCTTCATACATTTTACCCATTTGTTCCCAACTGTGTTTATTGACAACAAAATCTCTGGCATTTTCTGATAGTTTTTCACGCAATTTTGTTTCTGTAAATAATCTACCTATGGAATAAACATATTCATCAATACTATTAGCTCTCATTGCTCTTAATGGTACACTATGGCCATCAACTTTTAAACCGGCCAAAGCAATATCACTAGCAACTACTGGTATTCCTGCGGCCATGGCTTCTAGAGTTTTATTTCTCAGTCCAAAACCTTGACGCATGGGAATTACACATACAGTAGCCCAATGTAAATATTCTACTATTGAAATTACTTCTCCTATAACTTTAATACCATCAATTTCTCCTAATGCTAATATTTCAGGCACTGGGCGAGAACCTACTAATTCTAAAATTGCTTCAGGATAGCGTTTTTTTATTTCTGGAAATACTTCTAAACTAAAAAAACTGACAGCATCAATATTAGCAGGATTATCCATTGCACCAATAAATATGATTCTTTGTCCTCCAGAATTTCCTACTCGTTTGGGAAATGAATTGAGATCAACACCATTAGGAATTACAGTAATTTTAGCTTCGGGAACAAGGGATTGAAGTAATTTGCGATCATTATTTGTCGTAGTAACAATGGCCGAAAATTTACTACAATATTGTTGTTCGTAGCGACGCAATAAAGGTAAATTTAATTGTTCTCCTAATCCTGTTTCACTTACTTGATTAATCTGATTTTTTTGCATTCCATAAATAGAATTATGAATATTAATCACGGTTGGTATTTTTTCTTGCCATTCTGCTCTGACATAAATTTCATTGAAACTGTGTTCGCAGGTAATTATGTCAAAATTTTCATGGCTTATGGCTTTATCGAGCCATTCTTGCATTTCTTGGGAATAATTTGCCAAGATTTCTGGAGGTGTACCTTGTTGGATAAATGTTCCTAATTGTTTGGCTTTATTTAATATGCCTTTTTGTTGTACAGATGAATTGATTTCAGGAAATATTACTAATTTTGTGACCCATTCTTGACATAAATTTTGCTCTTCATTTGTAATATTATTATCATGGGTAACTAAAGTTATCTGATTATTTTCACTTAAATATTTAAGTAAATTAAAAGTCCTTAATTGTATTCTTCCTTTATTTGGTGGATAGGGGAAAGTCGAAGAAATCATTAAAATATTCATAAGAAGATATTTTTACATCAATTTTGTATATTAGAAAGTGTTAATTATATTTTTTTATGGTCAAAGGTTCATAAATTTAAGCTAATGCCTAAAGTAACAGTTTGCATCCCTACTTATAATCGTTCTCATTATCTCAATTATGCGGTAAATAGCGTATTACAACAAACTTATAATGATTTTGAATTAATTATCTGTGATGATGGTTCGACTGATAATACTCCCGAAATAGTAAATCAGTGGCAAGACGAGCGCATTCGCTATCTTAGACATCCTCAAAATATAGGGCGCAGTCTTAATATGAGGTCTGGTTTTGCCTATGCTAAGGGTAATTATTTTATCAAATTTGATGATGATGATGCACTAACTCCAGAATTTTTAGCTAAAACTGTTAATATATTAGACACCTATCCAGAAGTAGATTTTGTTTGTACGAACCATTGGGTAATTAATGCCGCAGGAGAAAAAGAAATTTCAGCAACGGAAGAAAATGCCGCAAAATGGGGTAAAGATAATTTAAAATTAGGTATAATTAATAATTTATTGTCGGAAACTTTTGTTAAGCAAAGTCTTCAAGTAGGTTCAACTTTATTTCGTTTAAATTGTTTACAAGAAGTTGATTTCATGAGGCCAGAAGCTGACGGATGTGAAGATTTTGATTTACTCGTAAGATTGGCTATTGCTGGTAAGCAAGGTTATTTTCTGCCTGAATTATTAATGGAATATCGTTTTCATGGAGGTCAAACAAGTTTAAAACAAAATTTGCATTTTTTGAAAGCAAAAACTTTTTGTATTAATAGTTATAAATTTCAAGATTCAGAATTAGAAAATCTACGAATCAAAAAATTAGCTTATACCGAACAAGCATTAGGATTAAGATTAATTGAAAATAATGAAGCCATTTTGGGACGGGAATTATTAAAAAAATCTGCAAAAATTTCAGGTAGCTCTGTTAAAGTAAAATTAAGTGTGTTATTATCCTATGTCCCAATAAATTTAAGAAAAATTGCCATAGAAATATTTAGGAATCTTCGCCCTCAAGATTATTCAGAAAAAGTTAGAGGAAATTGAAACATATTTAATTTTTTTAGCAAAATGTATTTGTGAACTATTTTGATTTTGCTAAGCTTCAATAATTTCCTGAGGTAATCAATAGAATAAAATTTCATTGATTAGTTTATATAATATAATTACCAAGCCCTTCGGGCTGAAGTAATGAGTAATAAGTAATAAGTAATGAGTGAAAGCCCGAAGTTTGGTCTAAAGCCTCCTCATTCATGAGGAAAAAGCTAAAAATATAATTCAATAATTGAATCCTCTGACTTCAGGCAGAGGTATTACTCATTACTCATTACTCACTACTCATTACTCGTGAATTTTTCCGCACTTATAGTTCAATTATCTGAAAACTGCTGGACCTTGGTAAGAAATTTGGAAAACTTAACAATATTAATATTTCTTCCTCATGGTATATTGGAGAACGGGATAACAAGACTCCTTTACTCTATCGTTACACTACCACAAGTTCTGATTGGAAAGATATATGTTTATAAGATCAATAAAGAATCAAATCAATCAATTTTTACTGAATTCTTATATTATCAAGAAAAATTTCTTGAATCAGCAGGATATATTAGCTCAAAATTATTTAGCTCCTCTATCAACTTTTTATTTACCTTGGAGTGACAGGGCAATTCGTCCTAGTGGAATGGTCAAAATTTTGAATGATATTTTAATTAATAATCATAGCGAAGTTGTTGAATGCGGTAGTGGTATATCTACGTTTTACATTGCTAGTTTACTGAAACATATAGGAGGTCATATCTACAGTATAGATCATGATGAGAAATGGCTTGATTTCATCATGACAAATTTACGTAGAGAAGGTCTAGATGAAATTGTTACAACAATTCACGCTCCGTTGAAACCTACAGAATTAGCGATTGATAATAATTATTGGTATGATACAGATATCGTAACTACCGAGGTCTTGAGAAATCAGGAAAAAACCAGAACGTCTCCATTAAGAA
>CAYPSO010000158.1:0-7945 GCA_964413275.1 uncultured bacterium
TACGGCGAGTCTATGAATGAAGAATCCCCGTCTCTTTAGAGCGGGGAGCGTCAAACTGATGAAATGAAAAACGAAGCAAATCAACTTTTAGTGGGAAAATCAATTCCCAGTGAAGACATTTATATATATTTAACTGCTAAATATGGTAGAGCAGATTATTTTATTTCCAGTAATCGAGAATTAATTAAATCTATAGCCGATTTTGAATGCTTAACTCCTGAGACTTTTGTTGATAAATATTTAAAATAACTTAGCTTTGGTTTAATTTATCGATTGTTTCTGGCTCTTGAAAAGTTTCTGGAAAGTATTATCTTTTGATAATATTTTCATAACAATAACCAAAATTTTGATAATTTTGGTTAGGAATTAATTTTAGATAATTTATTATTTCTTTAACTTTTCCCTTATTAATCTCTGACATACACTCTTCCGATAACTGATGCAAAGGGTATTCCATCTTTACCAATTAATTTGTTTTTTGAGTTTTTTCTAATTCAGCAGTACCTTGAATTTGCTCTAACCGTTCTGCTATAGCTTTTCTTACAATCTCTGGCCAACCGTCTATTTTCTTAAGCTCATCTTTCATTGATGGAGGTACTTTAAGGACAAGACGGCTAGTGCAGGATTCTTCCCATTCATATTTTTTCTTGAATTGATATTTTTCTAAATCTGGGTTTCCCCCTGGTCTTCCCTTTCGCATTTTTTCTCCTCTTTTTTCCTTCAGTATAACAGGTGTAACTCGTTAAGAAATATTACAAATATTTACCATTGTGGGGGCAACCTACTATGATAAAAGAGCAAACCTGAAAGAGCAGTTTACCATCCGGCAAGATCGAAACTGCTCCCAGATTCAAAAATGTACTAAACATGATAACAAAAATAAGCTTCCTTCTACTAAAGCAGAATTTTGAAAAGGTTGAAATAGGATTTGTTGAGCGTCTTATCCATCATCGAGATTAAACAAACAACAATTAATCTAATCGCTACTTTTACCTCAGTTACTTACTGAGGAGTTATATCCACAGTTTCAACCGATACTAATTATGCTGTTCTATCCATTAATCAATCAAACCATTTCGACCATCGGACACATCAGAAAATCCGAATTAACAGTTCTCTTAGAAATTCTGAGTAATGACCCTTTTGCCGATGGTAAAGTTTTCTCCCAAAAGCACATAGCCTCCAAGCTAAATCTACATCCTGTAACCGTATCCAAAGTTTTCAAATCCTTAATCAAGAAAGGATTTATCTCCAAAATTATTGAGGATGGAGTGCAAAAGATTATTCATCATTTGGTGGTGCAGTTAACTTCAACAGAAAAGCAAAATCAGGAAAATCAACTTCAAGCCATATCGACCGCAAGACAACTAAATGAAGAAAACCCCAAAGGTGTACCTACTGAGGCTAAGTCGGTTAACCACCAAGCTAATAACCAATCAGCTAAAGAAGTTAAATCTCAAGCTAAGAAAGTTAACCCAATGGCTAAGTCAGTTAAATCTCAAGCTAATTTAGTTAGTGAGAAGACTAAACCAGAATCGCCAAAACCATTAGACAGTAAAGCTTTTACTCCTTCTAATACTAATACTGAAAGTATTAGTCATACTCTCACTCACATCAACAGCTAATGCTGTTGATGTGAGTGAAGGAGAACCAGAAAAAAGCGGTTCCCAAGTTGAAGAAAATATTCCCGATTACTTAAGCTGTTCAACTCCTCCTAATAATCCTGAACAATACGCTGAATGGATTTATTACAGAGAGCATGGCACGTTACCAGAAACTCCTGAACAAAGGAAAGCCAAGTTTAACTTCTTTAAGGAATTTGCTGCTCAATTAACTAAAAAAAACAAATCTTATGAAGTCAGAGGTTAGATTCTAATTCACTTCTGACTCCTGACTTCTGACTTCTGACTTCGTTTTCGTTTGGGGTTTAAATTATGACTAAACAATTAAATATGTCTGATTTAAAGGCTAATCCTCATCAGATTAAATCTGGGGACTGGGTTGCTATAGATAACAAGCTAGGACGAGTGCTTGAACCTGTTAAAAGCCATATCTGCGAGTTTTGGATTACTTGGTCAGCAGAAAAGCTTCCTATCAACTATTTGGCCAGTAAGTTAATCAAGGTTGACTATTCAGGAAAAGATTTAGCTGGTACAAAACTCTCAGATAATCGCCATATCAAAAAGATGGTTTGGGATTCACAGATTTTGGTAGAGGTAGTTTCTTCCGATGAGGAATCAAGTTTTTTAACTCTGGGACAATTGAATATCTCAACAAGTAAAGTTTTACCCTTAAATTCAATCCTAATTGATGAAGAGTTGCAATCTAGGGTTAAGCTTCATGAACAAACGTTAGAAGAATATACCGAGGCTTATGCCCAGGGTGTAGATTTTCCTCCGGTGATAGTTTTTTATGATGGTGAAAACTATTTCCTATGTGATGGTTTTCACAGAGTTAAAGCAGCCAATTCAGCAGGATTAACGGAGATACCTGTAGAAATTAAACACGGGACTAAACGAGATGCTATTCTTTATTCGGTGGGTGCTAATGCTAAACATGGATTAAGGCGTACCAATGTCGATAAAAGGAGGGCTGTTTTGACTCTTTTAGATGATCCTGAATGGAAGCAGTGGAGTAACATGGAAATTGGCCGTGTTTGCTGTGTTAATGAAAAGACAGTTAGAAATTTACGAAAATCTCTATATTTGGAAAATCCGAACTTGGATAAGTCTCAAGAAAATAGTTTCACTTCGGATTTTCCGAAGTTAGAAAAATCCGAGACTCGAACCTACGTGACAAAACACGGTACTGTTGGAGAAATGAAGATAGCCAACATCGGTAAATCCAAAGTCTCAGAATCATTACCACTCAACGAAGAAGAAGACATCAATAACCAGAACAATACTTCAAGGGGGCAAAGAAATCCCTATAAAGAGAAGAAAGAAATTTTAATCAAAGAGGGGTTGAATTATAAAGCTGGAAATCCTGGTATGCGCTGTCATTGGTACGTAGAAGTTCAGGAGGAAACTTACCAAAAATTGAAGGAATATCAACAGAAAATTAATACTACTACCGTTGATAGTGCTATTAAACAAGTCTTAGAAGAAGATAAAACTGTTAATAGTGATGATATTTGTGTAGCTCTAACCAGCAATATTAAGCAATTAACAAAAGATAGATTAGAGTTGGTGGTTAATGCGATAGCTTCTAATCACCCAGAGATTATTTGTCAAATAGCGGAGAGAATTAGAGGAAAAAGATAAAGGTATCGCATGAATGAATCACAAAAATATTGTCGCACTTTACACGCACCCATCAGTTTAGGAACTACGAACGACGACAGATTTATGCCCACTGGCTATCTCAAGGCATTTGCAGACATGGAGGATTTAGTTATCACTGAAAAACTGGATGGTCAAAATAATTGTTTTAATAAATATGGAGTATTTGCTCGGTCGCATTCTACACCTTCTGTTCATCCTTGGGATAAACCCTTAAAAGAAAGATGGGAATTATTGAAAAATGACTTAAACGATTTAGAAATATTTGGTGAAAATATGTACGCTATTCACTCAATCGCCTATAGTAAATTAGAATCATATTTTTACGTTTTTGCGGTTAGAGAAAAAGAACAACCACTGTACCTGAAATCACAATTAAAACTTCTCTTAAAGATTATTTTCAAACCTGTAAAACTAAAAATGAAAATGATATTTTGGCCGATTGGTTAACCATTAATTTAGGTATTCCTTGGACGCAAAGTGTGGAAACAGAAGGAAAACTAGGGGGATATTCCCCAGAAAATGGAAATAGTTGTTCTGAAGGTTTTGTAATTAGAAACAAACAAGGTTTTCTCACGAATCAGGGAGTAATTCAAGTTGCTGAAAATGAATTTAATAATATCTTTAAGCTAGTACGTAAATCCCATGTTCAAACTGATGTTTATTGGACAAAAACATGGAAACCCTCAAAACTTATTGATTACAACAAATATAATTGGTTTAACTATCAATTTATGGAGTATAAGTAATGTGGAAATATAGATTTAGCTATGAAAAAACTAAATCAACAACAGATGGATTTATTTTAAGTTATATAATCTCTTTCGCTCGACTTTCTCTTAATAAGGAAAATAATTGAGTTCTTTTTTATAAAACCCCCAATTGGGCATAAATTGGCTCATATAAGCCTTAAAGAGCTCGCCATGATTGCGTTCTAAAAGATGTACTAATTCGTGAACAATAACGTATTCTAAACAATGCTGTGGTTTTTTGATTAATTCGAGATTAAGCCAGATTCTTTTGGCTTGAATATTACAAGTTCCCCATTTAGTTTTCATCTTTTTTACTCCCCAATCGTTAATAGTTACTCCAATAATTTTCTCCCATTTAGCGATTAAACTAGGAAGTTCTGCTTTTAATTGCTGACGATACCAATTAATTAAAACGTATTCTCTTTGTTCTTGAATACTGCCACATCGCACATATAAGTCAAGATAGGTTTTATTTCTAATCACAACTTTTGGAGGTGCTGGATGATAAATAACATTAAGTAAATAGCGATCGCCTTTAAAGTAATGACTTTCTCCCGATAGATATTCTCTGGGGGATTGCCGTGATTGGGCTTGAAACTTAGCTTGTTTTTTTTTAATCCAATTTAGTTTGGAAATGGCAAATAGTCGAATGCTTTCGTCAGAAACTTTAAGGGGTGAGGCAATACGCACTCTACCATCAGGGGGATGTACTGATAAATGAAGGTTTTTAATATCTTTTTTTACTACATCAATTATTAATTGAGAATTGTTCAGGGATAATTGATAATGATTAACATCGGGACTATTTTCTAATAATTTCATAATTATTAATATTCTTGTTGATTTTTTACTATTTCAAATATTTCGTTAATTTTATCAGTATCTTCAAGATGTTTTTTAATCGCATTTTTGACTTCTCGCTGTTTAATTTGAGAACCTCTCCAATTATCTTTTTTGGTACTACGAATAGCATTATCTAAAGTTAAAGCTAAGGTTTCATCATGGTTCAAATTATCATACAAAGCTCGTTTGGCATTGGAATCTAAGGAAGCAGGATAATCGCTACTACCTTCGGGGTGAGTTACCTGTTGGCAAAGTTGGGCAATTTTTTCTAAGTATTCTTCGTATTCAGTGGCTTGTTCTTTGCGTTGCTGGATTAATTCATCTAATAAAGTTGACATTTTCCCGAAGTATTGGGGGTTGGTGGGTTGTTCTTCGATGATAATGGTACGCAGGTTATTTTCTATGGTTTCAGCAACGGCGGATTTATTTTTACGGATATTGTTGGGGAGTTGGTTAATTGCATCTATTCCTTTTTGAACGATTAACTGCACGAGGGTTAAATCGTCAAAAGCAGAGATTTTTTCGCTTTCTTCAGCCCGGATGTAAGTATCAATGAGGTGGCGCATGGCTGGCTCGTAGGCTTTTAAATCTATGTAGTCCCCACTGGCTATTTTTACCTCCTGACGGACGTTTTCATAATGTTTGACTTCTTTTTTGATGTGAGCAATTTCAGCAGGACTATAGCCCGCTTCAATGGCTTCATTGGCAATGTTGGCATAGGCACGAATGAGGGAAGCGACGGATTTATATAGAAAAAGGCGTTTTTGTTGATTTTGAGTTAATTCTTCTGGTTTATCGCTATTACCGCAGAAATATTGCAGGTAGGCTGAGGTGTCTTGGGGAGGTGCTACGGCTTCGCATAAGGCTTTGACGGTTTCTAGGGTTTGCTCTAAACGTTCTTTAGCTAGGCTGAGGCGATCTGCTTGCAGCAGCGCTTCGCTCCCGCTTAATAAGCCTTCAATATCTCCTGATTCGTAACCGTCTAGAGCTTCGGTAGTATAATCGCTAACAGATTTTTCTAAACTTTTAAAGAGGTCTTTGTAGTCGATAATATAACCATATTCTTTATCTTCTCCATCTAAACGATTAACTCGACATATCGCCTGAAATAAGCCATGATCTCGCATGGTTTTATCTATATACAAGTAGGTAGCACAAGGAGCATCAAACCCTGTTAGAAGTTTATCTACAACAATTAATAATTTCATTTGGGCTGGAGTTTCAATAAAGGCTTTTTTGACATCTTTTTCAAATTGTTCGACGGATTTACCCCCTAGCATTTTCTGATAAATCTCATACTGCTTGAGTTTTTCGGTTAAGCCTTCTTCTCCGGTGGTTTCTCCTTTAATATCGCTAATGGAGGGATTGTAAGAGGTGATAATGGCACATTTAGTAAATCCTTGATTTTGAAAAAGTTCGTAGTATTTACAAGCTTGGTAAATACTCCCAGAGACTAATATGGCGTTACCCCGACCACTTTTTAGTCTATCTTTAACTTCCATATCAAAGAGAATATCAGCAACTATTTTATTTAATCTATCTTGGGAACTAAGCACTTGGCGCATTGTACCCCATCGTTGTTTGAGTTGGTTTTTAGCAAGTTCGGTTAAGCCTGAAGTTTTGGCTTCAAACCATTGGTCAATTTTGCTTGGAGAGGTTAAATTTTGGTCGATATTTTTAGCTTCGTAACGTAAGTCTAAAACTACTTTATCCCCAACTGCTTCGTTGAATTTATAGGTATGAATATAGTCGCCAAATACTTCTATGGTGGTGGCTTTATCTTTTTTGAGTAAAGGTGTACCTGTAAAGCCAATAAACACGGAATTGGGTAATATTCGCTTCATTGCTTGGTGTAATTTACCTGATTGGGTGCGATGACATTCATCGACAAAAACATAAATATTGCCTTTTGCTTGGAAGTTGGCGGGGAGATTTTTTTGTAATTCTTTTATATATTGTTCATAGTCAGAATCTTTTAATTGATTACTTTTTTTATGACCAAATTTGTGAATTAGAGAACAGATTAACCAAGGGGTTGTATCATCTAATTGATTAATTAAATCTCTACCGCTAGTAGTACGATAAATTGCTTCGTTAACTCCTAAAAATATACCTTCAATTTGTTGGTCTAGTTCGTCTCGGTCGGTAATAATTAATACTCTAGAGTTATGGGCGTTTTCTTTAATCCATTTAGCGAGCCACACCATTGTCAAGCTTTTTCCGCTTCCTTGGGTATGCCAAATAATGCCCCCTGCTTTGCGTTTTAGATGTTCTTGGGTGGCTTTAATGCCAAAGTATTGATGGGGACGACATACTTTTTTAATCCCTTTATCAAAGAGAGTAAAATCGTGAATTATTTCTAATAATCTCACTTTTGGTAATAGTTCGAGTAATGCTTTATCAAGGATTTCCTTATTATTAATTGGTTGCCCTAAATCTGGGTCTTCTTTCCAAGTTAAATAATATTTTTCTGGGGTTTCAATCGTACCGTAGCGCAACCCTTGGGTGTCATTTCCTGCCATGATTAATTGCATGGTAGTAAAGAATGGTTTAATAAATTCTGGTTTTTGATTATCTAAGTTTTGGCGGATTCCTTCAGCAACTGAGACTTTACTGCGTTTAAGTTCGAGGACTCCTAAAGCAATACCGTTAAGATAAATGACAATATCAGGGCGTTTATTATTGTCTCCTTTTATTGAAACTTCTTCGGCGATCGCAAAATCGTTATTTTCCCTATTTTCCCAGTCAATTAACCAAACGGTTTGGGTATTTTCTCCTACGCTTTCTTTAACTTTAACTCCGTAACGCAGCAAGCTATAAACTTCTTGGTTAATATGGTAAAGGCTTTTGGTTTGGTCGGTAGCGGTTTTTTTGAGTTCGTAGAGTGCTTTATTAATCAAGGTGTGACTGTAGCCTTGTTGGGTTAGGTATTGGCTTAATATGTCTTCTTCGATATTGCTGTTGTTTTTTCTGTCTTGCCAATTGCCTAAGTAGCGATAGTATAATTGTTGTTGAATTGACACTCCCACCGCTAACCCTACGGGTGTAACGGGGGATTCTTACCTCATG
>CAYPSO010000159.1:0-7901 GCA_964413275.1 uncultured bacterium
TTCCTCACCTTGGGAACGCGCGAGTTAAACATTGCTAAATGGTAAATGATGAAAGCCAATCGCTAATTGCTAATGGCTAATTGCTAACAGCTAATACCTTTTGCGTAAAGTCTGAATTTAATTGTAAACAATTACTAAGAAAAGTAAATATTATGGCCTAATTGTCCTTTTTAAAGAGGTAATTAAACAGTTTTCTAGAACAATAGTAGATGAGAGGTTATTAAATAACCTTAATTTGGTGGTGTAGGAGTGCAATCCTAGAAAGGAGGAAAGATAATGAAAAGGCAAATGTTATGCGCTGCAATCTTATTCCTTGTTATCGCTACGCCTGTTTGGGCTGAAAATCCGGATCATGTCAAACAATTGCTAGAAACTAAACGATGTCTAAATTGCGATCTAACTCAGGCAAATTTAGCAGGAATTGATTTAACTGGAGCTATATTAACTAATAGCAATTTAAAAGGTGCAAAATTACAAGGTGTTAACCTAGAAAATGCCAGCTTAGAGGATGCTAATCTCGCCAATGTGAATCTAAGTCAAGCTAACCTAACTCAAACGGATTTAGTAGGAGTTAATCTTACTTATGCTAATTTATCAGGAGCTAATTTGAGTTCAGCTTATTTAGGAGGAGCAACTTTAAAACTAGCTAATTTATCAGGAGCTAATTTAAGATTTGCTAATTTATCAGGAGCTAATTTAAAATTAACAGATTTAAGGGGAGCTAATTTTACTAATGCTTGGATGTATGGGGCTGATTTATCTTTATCCAATCTAAGTGATGCCCTTTTAACTAATGTAGAATTAAGCGGAGCTTATCTCTCGAAAGCAAATTTAAGTCATGCTGATTTAAGTGGTTCTAATTTAGATAGTGCTGAGTTGATTGATGCGGATTTAACTGGCACAAACTTAGCTCATGCCAATTTAACTAATGCGAATTTGAGCGGTTCTAATTTAGCTGATGCTAATTTAGAAGATACTAATTTAGAAGGCGCAGTAGGTTTAACTCAGGATTTATTCAATCCTATGTTTTAAGTAAAACTTAAATTACTGTAAATTCTTCATAATAGCAGGCCAATTTTGATTTGCTTTGGTAATATGACCGGAAATATCTTTTTCCCATCTAGCTTGTATGGTTTTATTAAAGTTAAGATAGAGTTTACCATTAACTATTTTCCAAGCATTAGGATCGATGGGAGCAGTATAGTTTTCACTTATCGCCCAAGCACAGAAGCCGCCATATTGAGGTGCATATTTTTCAGGATTACTAGCAAATAAATCTCGATTCTCAGCATTTTTAAAATGCCATGTAGCATTTTCCCATTGATAACTAAATTGTGAATTACCTTTTACTGGTTTTCCTTCTTTAAAATAGGCTACAGTATCTGTACCTTTAATGGCTATTCCATTTTCACTATAAAAAACTAAGGAATTAGAGTTATCTGTTTGGGCAAGTAGTTGTGGTTCTGCTTGACTAATAGTTCGAGTTTCAGAAACATCAGAAGTAGCACAACTAGCTGTAAATAGTAATACTGAAGCTGAAAAAGTAAAAACAACAATCAAATTTTTTCTGTTCATTTTTTTACCTTGAATCTTAAATTATTAAGATTAAAACGGCTCGATCGCCTTTTAATTTACCAATTATACCTGAGAATGAAAACGCCCTGCCTTTCCAAGGGGGGATGGGGGTTAGGGAGGCAAAATCATATCCATATTCAGCAATGCCACTGTTTTTTATAAAAATCTACTATATTAAACAGAAGAAAAATATAACTTACAGTAATTAAGCTATCACGCATTTAAGTTACTGCTTAAGGGAGTAGTCAGTAGCGGTGGAAGCCCGCGACGACTTAGCAAGGGAATGTTCACCGAAGTATTCAGAATAAGGGATTTAGACTTTATTTCTGAATAGAATTATATTCAATGTAAATGCGTCTTAGCTTATATAGATTTGTAACGATTAATTAATTGTAGTAAAAAATACTTTTAAAGTAGCTTTTTATTACAAAAATTCCATAAAATATTCAAAATATTGACCATAAGGGAAATGAAGATGACCACTGGTTTTAATCAAACAGAAACCATAAAAGATAACAACAGAATTTTATTTCTTTTATCCTTAGCCATTGGTGTACTTCTGGGAACACCAGTTTCTGCCGTAGCACAAATAACAACAGAGATTGTGCCAGATAATACAGTAGGGACTATTGTTCCTAATGGTTGTAGTGACTGTAATATTACTGGCGGTACAGTTGTCAATAATAACGCTCTTTTCCATAGTTTTGAGCAGTTTTCAGTGGGAACTACTAATACAGCCACATTTATTCATAACGATAATATTCAAAATATCTTTTCCAGAGTAATAGGAAATTCAGTATCTAATATTGATGGCACAATTGCCACTCAAGGTATAGCTAATCTTTTTTTTATAAATCCTAACGGCATTATTTTTGGCGAAAATGCTAGTTTAAATGTAGGTGGCTCATTTTTTGCTAGTACAGCAGAAAGTATCTTATTTGAGAATAATGGACAGTTTAGTGCAGTTAATCCTCAAAATCCTGCACTTTTAACTGTTAATGTCCCTTTAGGTTTACAATTAGGTAATAATTCACAAAATATTATCGTTAATCCTAATCAATTTGTTTCTGCTCCTAATACTTCTTCAGGTGTCACTATTTTTGGAACTAATTCAGGACAAACCTTAGCCTTAGTCGGAAACGGAATTTCCATAGAAAGTAGTATTGTCCAAGCTCCTGAAGGTAAACTAGAACTTTGGTCTGTAAACAATGGCCAAGTTAATATTAATTTTAATGAGGGACAAGCTCAACTCACATCAGGACAAGAAACAATTAACTTTAGCGATATTACCATTACTAATAATTCTAGGGTTAGAACTACAGGAATTAGTGGCAGTGGCGATATTCAGGTTGTAGGAGAAAATATTACCATTGCTGATAGTGCCCAAATTTTATCCGATTTACCCGGCTTTAGTAATGGCTCAGGCGGTAATATTAATGTAGAAGCGCAAAAATTATTACGTCTAGAAAATGACGGCAGAATCTCCAATAGAAGTGGACTTGTAACCAGTGGAGATATGGGTGATGTCACCATTAAAGCAGAAAATATAGAAGTCATCGGTGGAGAAGGTTTAACAGGAGTATTTGCTCAAGTAGCTCCCGGAGCAACAGGAAATGGAAGTAATTTAACCATTGATACCGAGCGTCTATCTCTTATGGATGGAGGTCAAATCAGCACAGCTACCTTTGGTTTTGGTCAAGCAGGAGATTTAGTTGTTAAAGCTGAAGATATAACCATTTCCGGGGGAACAGAAACTGATGCTAGTCAAATTGCAGCTACAGTGATACAACTGCCCCCCAATACCTTTCCTCCTACTTTTCCACCTCTAGGCTTAGGACAAGGAGCAGGTGGTAATTTAATCATCGAAACTGGAACATTACAACTTAGTGATGGAGGCCAAATCGCTGTAGCCACCAGTGGTGCGGGCAATGCTGGTAATTTAGATATTAAGGCTAATACCGTAGAAATAACAGGCTTTCGAGAACAAGGTAAAAGTGGTTTATTTGCCAGTGCCATCAGGGATACCGGAGCAGGTGGAGATATTATGGTAACTGCTAATCAATCTCTGAATATTGACGATGGTGGAATTATTAATGTCAGTAATTTCCAAAGTCAAGGACTTGCACCTCCAGGCTCAGGTACAGCAGGTAATATAATTATTAATGCGCCCTTAGTTCAATTAAATAACGAAGGCATTATTACCGCAGATACTAGAGCAGGAGATAAAGGAAATATCAATATTCAAACTGAGATTTTATCCGTAGAAAATAATAGCCAAATTTCCAGTAATGCTACGGAAAATGGACAAGGAGGTAGTATTGATATTAATACAGCTAGATTAAATCTAGATCGAAGTAAAATTACTGCTAACGGTACAGTAGGTGCTGCCGGAAATATTAGCGTAATTAGTAATTCTCATCAGGTTTTTAGTTTAAACCAAGGAGAAATTAGTGCTTCAGGGGGAGAAGGTAATATTTTATTAGAGTCTCCTTCGATTCTGCTGCGTGAAGGAAGTTTAATCAGCACCAATGGTTTAGGGGATTCTGTTGGAGGAAATATTACCCTTAATTCAGATACATTGATAGCATTAGAAAATAGTGATATTACCGCTAACGCCGAAGATAGTTTTGGCGGTAGAGTCATGATTACAACTAAATCAATATTTGGTACAGAATTTCGGGAAGAATTAACCCCCGAAAGTGATATTACCGCAACTTCTGATTTAGGAGCAGAGTTTAGTGGAATTGTCGAAATTAATAGCCCAGAAGTCGATCCTTCAGCCGGATTAGTTGCCTTATCCTCAGAAACAGTCGATCCTAGATTAATTGCCAGTGGTTGTACCAGCGATAAAGGGAATGTATTTGTACAAACAGGAAGAGGAGGACTTCCTGAAGCTGCTAATCAAACTTTAAATGGTAGAGTCGTTTGGCGTGATATTCGTACAGTGGAAACCAATTCAGTGGCAAGTCAACCTAAACTGGGAACAATAATAAAAGATACTGGTGAAGGGAGGCAACAGGCAACAGGCAATAGGCAACAAAACCGAAAAGATTTATTAAACTATTCCAGAAATGACAATAATTATCCCATTATTCAAGCTGAAGGATGGATTGTGAATGATGAAGGCAAAATTATCCTTGTTGCTAATCACTCAAAATCAACTAATCCTTTAGCAATAAATAGTGATATGTGTTCTAAATAAGAGGTAAGAGGAGGCAGGAGGAAGACAAGTAAGAGGGGGAAGGAGGGGAAGAGGAAGAGATGGGAGAAAACAGCTAAAAGTCCCCCAGACTTGGGAGATTTAGGGGACTTCAAGGTAAAAGTTTATACTTCTTAGACAACCTCTAAAAGCTAATCGCTAATTGCTAACGGCTAATCGCTAATCGCTAACTAATAACTAAATCATGAATAATTATTTAAAAATATCTATTTTAGGAATAACATTTATCACCCTTTCAACCGTGATAAGTATTTCTCCCGTAAAAGCTGTAGAAAATGTAAATAAAATAATTAACGTACAATCCTCTGATAATCTTCTCCAACAAGGAAAAAGTTTATATGAAGCAGGAAGATATGCAGAAGCAGCCCAAATTTGGCAACAAACAGCAGAAAATTTTAATGCTCAAAGAGATAAAATTAATCAAGCTTTAAGCTTAAATTATTTATCTTTAGCCTATCAAGAATTAGGACAATTACCAGAAGCAGAAAGTACAATTAATCTTAGCTTAAAATTATTACCTCAAACAAACGAACTTGAGCCTTTACTCGCCCAAATATTAAATACTCAAGGGAGTTTACAGTTATTAAAAGGAGAATCAGAACAAGCCTTAAATACTTGGGAAAAAGCAGAAGAAATTTATCAAAAATCTGGAGATATATTAGGAGTATTTGGCGCTCAAATAAATCAAGTCCAAGCCTTACAAAGTTTGGGATTTTATCGGCGATCGCAAAATATTTTAAAAACAATTAATCAAGATTTAGCAACAGAACCAGATTCTTTAATTAAAGCTAATGCCCTCAGAAGTTTAGGTGTAACCTTACAAAATATTGGCAATTTACAAGAAGCTGTTACTCAACTAGAACAAAGTTTAACTATTACTGAAAATCTTAACCTTCCCTCAGAAAGCAGTGCTACTTTATTTAGTCTTGGCAATACTTCAAAAGCCTTACAAAAGTACGATTTAGCTTTAAATTATTATCAACAAGCAGCCCAAAAGTCTCCATCTTCCTTAGTTAAATTAGAAGCACAAATTAATCAAGTGGCTCTTTTAGCAGAGCAGAAAAAATGGACAGAAATTGAAAATTTATTACCTGAAATAAAAGAAAAAATTAATCAATTATCTGCTAGTAGAACAGTAATTTATGCTCAGGTAAATCTTGCTCAAACCTTAATTAAAATGGGTACTAATTCTAATTTATCTAAGCCTGAAAATATTGCACCCATTTTAACTAGAGCTATTCAACAATCCCAAGAAATTGGTGATACGAATGGAGAATCCTATAGCTTAGGTATTTTAGGAAAATTATATGAAAATAATGGACAATTAATAGAAGCCAAACAACTCACAGAAAAAGCTTTAAAATTATCTCAAAATATTAATTCTCCTCATATTACCTATCAATGGCAATGGCAATTAGGACGCATTCTTAAATCAGAAGGAAAACTTGAAAATGCGCTCGCATCTTATAGTAGTGCGGTACAAATCCTCCAATCTTTACGGGGAGATTTAGTCGCCATGAATCCCAATGTACAATTTTCTTTTAGGGATAGTATTGAGCCTGTATATCGAGAATTAGTATCTTTACTTTTAACCCCAGAAACAAACAATAATATCTCAAATAAACAACAAACCAAAACTGTTAATAAACTCAGTCAAGATAAAATAATTCAAGCGAGGGAAGTAATAGAATCGTTGCAAGTAGCTGAATTAGAAAACTTTTTCCGAGAAGCTTGCTTAGAGGCTGTTTCTAAACAAATTGATGAAATAGATACCAAAGCCGCAGTTATTTATCCGATTATTTTGCCCGATAAATTGGCAGTTATTATCTCTCTCCCCGGAGAAGAATTAAGTTATTATGTAACAGATTTACCCCAAGAAGAAGTAGATCAAACCCTCGATCAATTATTTCAATCTCTTAACCCTGCTTTCTCCAATCAATTACGTTTAAAACTCTCTCAACAAGTTTATGACTGGATTATTCGCCCGACTGAAAAACAACTTGAAGGGCAAAAAATTGAAACCCTAGTATTCGTTTTAGACGGTGTTTTGAGAAATATTCCCATGTCTGCCCTCCATGATGGAGAAAAATATTTAATTGAAAAATATCAAGTTGCTCTCACTCCCGGATTAAATCTTTTAGAGCCAAAAGCTATTACCAAAGATAAATTAAGTGCAGTAATGGGAGGCTTGAGTGAATCTCGTCAAGGATTTACCGCCTTACCCGGAGTGGAATCAGAAATTGCTCAAATTAGCTCCAATGTTACCACTGCTCAACTACTGAATCAAGACTTTACCAGTGAAAAATTAAAAGAGCAAATCCAAAACACTCCTTTTCCCATTCTTCATTTAGCAACTCATGGACAGTTTAGCTCTTATCCCGCTCAAACCTTTATTATTACTTGGGATACTCAAATCGGCATTAACGAATTTGAGGAGATGATTGAAACCAGACAAACAGAGCAATTAAGTCCTATTGAATTATTGGTATTAAGTGCTTGTGAAACTGCGGCAGGAGATAAATACGCAACATTAGGATTAGCAGGAATGGCAGTGCGCTCCGGTGCAAGAAGTACCATTGCTACTTTATGGGCAGTAAAAGATCAATCAACTGCATTACTGATGACTGAATTTTATGAAAATCTTAGTCAAACCCTTGAAAAGAATAATAAAGCACAATCCCTACGAAAAGCGCAATTAGAATTACTTAATTCTGAGGAATATAATCATCCCTTTTATTGGGCTCCTTTTATTCTAGTAGGTAATTGGCTTTAATACCATTTTTCTAAAATAATCAGTGAGTCTAGACTAACTTATTAGACCTCTTGCATAAGTAACTCGTAAATCAATTCTAATACAGAAAACCTGAATTTGTCTAACTATTGCCTCTCTTGGTGGACGTTCCCTTGCGACTATCGTCGTCGCGGGCTTCCACCGCTATTGCCTATTGCCTATTGCCTGACTTCTGCAAGAAGTCTATTAGTTGATAATTTTTGGTAGGGTGAGCAAGACGGCTTTAAAAATTGAGAGTAAATAATAACTTAAAAGTCCGTGTTGCCCACCCTACACCTTAACCAGAAAACGAGTTCAGCAAACCCTAACTAGATT
>CAYPSO010000160.1:0-2689 GCA_964413275.1 uncultured bacterium
TAATTGTTTTAAATCTGGCAGTTGTTTCATTGTTGAGAGTTTACTTCGATATTATTTCACTCAACCTCTATTTCTTGATTTTGTCAAGGTAGTTGAGCAATTACTATTATTTGTTTGTTAATCCCTAAGGGCAACAGGTAAGGGATTGATGGTTTGTTTCCTAATTTTAAAATATCTGGTTTAAATGCGTATTAGCTTAGCTATTCAAAAGATTCTACCGGAATTGAATCCAATAACCTTTTAATAATAACTTTGGCATTGCGCCCACCGCCGGGAATAATACGGTGAGATAGCACAAAAGGAGCAATATATTTAACATCATCGGGAATAGCATAATCTCGCTCATCTAAAAAGGCTAAAGCTTGAACTGCTCTTTGTAAAGCGACAGTACCTCTAGGGCTAACTCCTAAAGTTATTTCTTCATCTTCCCTAGAAGCACGAACAATATTCAACATATATTTTTGTAATGCCTCGGTAACTTTAACCTGACTGACAAGATTTTGTAACTTTTTAACTTCTTCTAAGGAAATAGATGGTTGAAGTTCATCTGTAGTAATTCTTTCATGTTGCTTTTGTAGCATTTGTAATTCTTCTGATTCGGTGGGATAACCTAAAGTCAAGGAGAGGGCAAAACGATCCATTTGTGCTTCAGGTAAAGGAAAAGTACCTTGATATTCGATGGGGTTTTGGGTAGCAATCACAAAAAAAGGAGTAGGCACTTGCCGAGCTTGCCCATCGACAGTCACTTGATGCTCTTCCATCACCTCTAATAAAGCGGATTGAGTACGAGGAGTTGCTCGGTTAATTTCATCAGCTAGTAAAACATTAGCAAATACTGGCCCTGAGAGAAATTCAAACTCTCTAGTGTTAGGATTCCAAATATTTGTTCCGGTGATGTCTGTGGGCAATAAATCAGGAGTACACTGGATTCTCTGAAAATTTCCATTAATAGAGCGGGCAAGGGATTTAGCCAGTAAAGTTTTACCAACTCCGGGTACATCTTCGAGTAAAGCATGGCCACGACTGAGCAGAGCAACTAAAACTAAACGAATGGCATCAGCTTTACCTACTATTGTAAGAGCTAAATTATCCTTTAAAGCTTGAATGGTATTTTTCATAAGTATAATTTACACAAAATTATTAATTATTTCCTTAGCTATTTTACAATCTGTAAAAATTTGTTGTTGTAGAGCATCAAGGGATGAGAATTTTTGTTCGGGGCGTAAAAATTTTTCTAAACTGACAGAGATTTGCAGATCGTATAAATTTTTAGACCAATCTAATAAATGGACTTCTACGGTGGTATTTTTACCAGCTATGGTTGGTCTAGACCCAATATTCATTACTCCCCAAGTTTCAGCAATTAATCTAGATTCATCTATTATAATTTCCCCTGACCACTTATCAATTTCTAAATTATCAAGGGGTGAAATTGGGAGCGGATCAGAAATTTTAACTCGGACTAAATAAACTCCAAAACAAGGTAAAAATTTGGTCGATGATATATCTAAATTAGCAGTGGGAAAACCAATGGTTCTACCTAATTGTTTACCTAAAATAACTTTACCACTTAAACTATAAGCCCTTCCTAAAAGTCGATTAGCTGTAGTTACATCTCCTTTAGCTAAAGCTTGACGAATTAAAGAACTACTAATCCTCTCTTGCTGACAACTTTCTAAAGGAGTAATATTAACTTTCATCTTAAACTTGGCTGCGATCGCTTCTAAATCTCTAACTGTTCCTTTTCTATCTTTTCCAAAGCAAAAATCTTCTCCTACACTAATAAAAGAAGCTTGTAATTTTGAACCTAAAATATCTTCAACAAATTGTTGAGGACTTAAACTAGCTAATTCTCGATCGAAAGGTAATAAAACTAATTGATTAACTCCTAGCTTTTCTAATTGTTCAATTTTTTCCCTTAAGGGAGTAAGTAACTTTTTGCTTTCACCAGTAAAAAATTCTTTGGGATGGGGATTAAAAGTAACTACAGTAGTATTTACCTTTTTTGTGGCAGCATAGCTTAAAATTGGTTTTACTACTTGTTGATGACCTCTATGGATTCCATCAAAATTGCCTAGGGCTACGCAGGTAGGAGTTAAAATATTATTTTTAGATGATACAATCCACACGCTTAATAAATTAATTAAATTTTTATATTTTTTCGGTTTAACCTTTATAAAGCTAAAACATCAATTGATTCTCCTTCTTTCGCCATAACTGCGCCGGAAAACTCTTTTTTGGCAGCTTCACCTATTTTGTCAAGAAAATCATCGTTATGCAAAGGATCGTGATGAAAAATCACTAATTGTTTCACATTTGCGTATTTAGCCATTTTTACCGCTTCTTCCCAAGTAGAATGACCCCAACCGATTTTACTCGATTTAGGATGATGATATTCTTCGTCAGTATAAGTACAGTCAATAATCACAACATCAGCATTATTTGCTAATTTCAGCACATTATCACCTAAACCGTTAGCAAAATGCTCTGTATCTGTGATATAAGCAGCAGAATGATTGCGCCAATTAACCCGATAACCCATAGCTTCACCCGGATGATTTAATAAACCATTTTCAATAGATATTTCCCCTATTTCTAATTTTTCTCCTATTTCTATTTCGTAAAATTGTAAATCTGACTGCATAACTTGCAAAGGTACAGGGAAATTGGGATGAAGCATCTGATCGTT
>CAYPSO010000160.1:2789-7788 GCA_964413275.1 uncultured bacterium
GCTATCCATCCCTGTTGTAACATAGTCGTTGCTGCACGGATAGCATTGCGATCTGCTGCTTGGCGTTTGACAGGATAAGCACCATATAAGGCGATCGCATTTTTTAAAACAGGAACTGTGAATAACTCTTCTTTGGCCATAAAAGCTACAGGGCGACCCAGAGAACAGGATAATAAGGGTGGATCGAAGTAACTACCGTGATTGCTCACAGCTATTAATGCGCCATTTTGAGGTACTTTTTCGGCACCATAAACCCGCCCTCGAAAATAACCATAAAGCATCGGTGCTACCACAGACCATTTAAAAACATAATAAAGAATTAAGCTATTAACGGGTTCCCGATTCTGGCTTTCCATGACTATAAATCAGCGACACTGCTAATATTTTTTAAGGTTAAATCTGGAGAAGTTCTTTTAATTAGACCAGTTAAAACATTACCTGGCCCTATTTCCATAACTTCTTCGATACCTTCTTTGGGCAGTTGTAACATAATTTCTCGCCAACGCACTCCCCCTGTCATCTGTTTAACTAATCTAGCCTTTAATTCAGAACCGTCAATACTGGGAACAGGTTCAACATTAGAGAGAACGGGAATTTTAGCATCATGAAAGGGAACATTTTCTAAAATATCTGTAAATTTAGATGCTGCCTCAGCCATTAAATGTGAGTGAAAAGCACCAGAAACCTTTAAAGGCAAGGCACGTTTAGCTTTAACTTGGAATAAAACTAAATCTACGGCTTCGGGACTTCCAGAAATAACCACTTGTTGTTCGCTGTTATCGTTTGCTAAAACTACATCGGCAGTTTCACTAAGGACTTTTTCTAATTGGGGGCGATCGAATTTCATCATGGCTGCCATTTTTCCTCCCGCCGTCGAGTCCATCAACTCAGCCCTTTGTTTGACTAAATTTAGACCTGTGGCAAAATCAAAGACTTTAGCGGCATAAAGAGCGCTATATTCACCTAAACTATGACCCGCAACAAGGTTAGCTATTTGTCCTTTTTCCCCAAGCAAATCAGTAAGAATAGTTTCTATGACATATAAACATGGTTGGGTATAAAGAGTGCGGGATAAATCATTTTCATCACCCTGACACTTCTCTAATACACACCAACCTAGTATTTCTTCTGCTTGTTTAAATCTATTTTGAGCTAGGGGAATCTCTGCTAAATCGCTTCCCATGCCTATTTTTTGTGAACCTTGTCCCGGAAATATCCACGCTGTTTTTGTCATTATTTACAAATAATACATTCATTAAAATTGGTTAATTATCCATTAGCTTTTAGCTTTCAGCTTTTACCTCTTAGCTCCTGCCCTCTGCCTCCTGCCTTCTGCCTTCTACCTTATCTTCCCCATTTAAAAATAGCTGCTCCCCAAGTTAAACCCGCACCAAAGCCAGAAGCAGCAATTATGTCTCCTGATTTAACTGAGCCTTGGCGTACTGCTTCATCAAGGGCAATGGGAATGGAAGCGGCGGAGGTATTACCATATTGATTGAGATTAGCTATCACTTTTTCAGCAGGAATATCCAGACGTTTGGCTACAGCATCAAGTATTCTTTGATTAGCTTGATGAAGTAATAACCAATCAACTCGATCAGAAGTTAGATTGGCACGATAAAGAGCTTTTTCAATAACTTCTGGTACTTTAGCCACAGCAAAACGATAGACTTCCTTACCATTCATGGTAACGGCTTGATAACCTCCTTGATTAATAACAACATTGTTATTTAAGGCTTGAGTTTGTCCTTGATAGGCAAGATTAAGACAAGCATTACTTGTACCGTCACTACAAAGTTCAAAACCTAAAAGGTTATCTTGATCTTGATGAGCTTGAATCACAACCGCTCCCGCACCATCACCGAATAAAATACAGGTGGTGCGATCGCTCCAATTTACCCAACGGGAAAGAATATCTGCTCCGATTAACAGAACATTGCCATAAACTCCGGTACGGATAAATTGAGCCGCCGTTACTAAACCGAAAACAAAACCCGAACAGGCGGCAGTTAAATCGAAAGCAACAGCCCGATTTGCCCCAATCAGACTTTGAATTTGGCAAGCACTGCCAAATAAGTCATCAGGAGTAGAAGTTGCTAGGATGATTAAATCCAAATCAGAGGCAGTAATACCTGCCATAGATAGGGCTTGTTGGGATGCTTTTACTGATATTTGAGTCAGAGATTCTGATTCATTAGCCAGATGTCGGTTTTTAATGCCTGTGCGAGTTGCAATCCACTCATCAGAGGTTTCTACCATATGAGCGAGATCGTCATTGGTCAAAATTTGCTCTGGAGCAGCAGAGCCGCTTCCGGTGATAGCTATACCCATCGAATATGCGTTCAACACTTTTCTTCCTTGGTTAATAGGGACTTTGTTTATAATTTACTTAATTATCCACCGATCCCTCTCCACTGACAGCAGAAATTGTCTGATCGTTATAGGATTTAATCCTTTCTAAAACTTCATTATCGACGGCTTCTTTAGCTAAACGGATGGCATTAAAGATTGATGGTGCTTGGGAACTACCATGACTGATAATACAGATACCATTAACTCCGAATAATAAAGCACCCCCATGCTCGGCATGATCTACCCGTTGTTTAATGCGTTTTAGATTAGGTTTTAAGATGGTTGTACCAAGCTTGCCGCGAACTCCTTGGGGTAGTTCTTCCCTTAGAATTTGCAGCATGATTTCCCCCACAGCTTCGGCAAATTTTAGTAAGACATTACCCACAAAACCATCACAAACTATCACATCAAAATTCCCAGACAGCACGTCTCGCCCTTCAGCGTTACCGATAAAGGGAATTTGGGGATTTTCAGTTAATAGTTCATGGGTACGTAAGGCTAAATCATTACCTTTGGATGATTCTTCACCAATGTTGAGTAAGCCTACTTTGGGATCTTCTGTACCCATAACATACCTACTGTAAATCGTACCCATGAGGGCAAATTGTTCTAAATATTTGGCTTTAGAATCTACATTGGCTCCCACATCCAAAACAATGACGGGTTTACCGACTATCATGGTGGGAAATACAGCACCGATTGCCGGGCGATCAATACCGGGTATGCGTCCCAAACGTAGTAAGGCAGCAGCCATAGCTGCTCCAGAATGACCGGCCGAGACGACCGCATCTGCTTTTTTTTCTTTGACTAAATTCATGGCCACATTGATGGAAGCTTTGGGTTTACGACGAATACCGACTAGAGGCTCTTCGTGCATTTCCACAACATCGATCGCATCAACGATCTCCAGTTTAGGAGCATGACCATGTTTACGGATGCAGTTTTCGATGGACGCGCGATCGCCCACCAGGATGATTTCTGCGTCTAACTCTTCAGAAGCTCTAATTGCTCCTGCTACTATTTCTTCGGGGGCGTTATCCCCTCCTAGCGCGTCTATTGCTATTTTTGCGCGATTGGATGCCATTGCTGATATTAATAGAAGCCGATCAGATTTTACCAGATCGATTAGCAATCAATGAATAATTGATAGTTGATAATTAGTAATTAACAGAAAAAGGGAAAAATAAAAATAATGTTATTTCGGATCGTCAGTTCTAGCTTAACTGCTTTATTTCTTGGATTGTCAACTCCAACCAACGAACCTCTACCTCCGATTAATCTTTTATCTTGGGATGAGACGACTATTTTTAAGTTACCGACTGAACCCGACGCTAAAGTTGAAGCTATAGTAAATAATTATCTTAAAAAATTATCTACTCAAGGAATAATTGGTGAAAATCAGCAGGTTTGGATTCAGTCAGATTGGGTTGTTTTAGGGGATTATCAGGGTGAAAAACCGGCTTCTGCCGCTTCTTTGACAAAAATTGCTACTTCTCTGGCGGTACTGGAAAAATGGGGAGCTAATCACCAATTTGAAACTAAAATATATCTCAATGGAAATCTCAATGAAGGAATTTTAACAGGGGATTTAATTGTTGTGGGAGATAGCGATCCTTTGTTTGTTTGGGAAGAGGGGATTGCTCTGGGTAATTTTCTCTCAGAAAAAGGTATTAAACAAATTAAAGGTAATTTAATTATTACTGGTAATTTTGCCATGAATTTTAAAAGTAATTCCCAAACCAGTGGCGAATTATTAAAACAAGCTTTAAATTATCGTCTGTGGTCATCTACCGCTTATAAGCAATACCGCAGTTTACCTGAGAATACCCCTAAACCTGAAATTATTATTAGTGGTAATGTCCGAGTTGAAAACAATCTAACCAAGGGAGCAAAATTATTATTAATTCATAAATCCATGACCTTAGCAGAACTTCTCAAACAAATGAATATCTACAGTAATAATGTCATGGCAGAAATGTTAGCTCAAACTTTGGGTGGTGGTCAAGTTGTAGCAAGTATGGCGGCTTTGGCGGCGGAAGTTCCTTCAGAAGAAATACAATTAATTAATGGTTCAGGATTGGGTTTAGAAAATCGGATTTCTCCCCGTGCGGCAGTTGCAATGTTAATGGCGATCGAGCGAAAATTATTAGATAGTCCTCTCAGTGTTGCAGATCTTTTTCCTGTAGGTGGTAGAGATGTTAAAGGCACGATGCAAGATCGTAATATTCCTGATGGTGTAGCGATAAAAACTGGAACATTGAATTTAGTAAGTGCTTTAGCCGGAGTTATTCCAACCAAAGAAAGGGGACAAGTTTGGTTTGCGATTATTAATTCTGGTTATCAAATTCCTAAGTTTCGTGTTGAACAGGATAACCTTTTACAAAAATTATCGGAACATTGGCAATTTACCAATCCAGAAATTAAACCTAATCCCAATCCAGATTATTTAGGAAATCCCAAACGTATTAGTTATCAATTAGCAGTTAGCAATTAGCTTTTAGCAGTTAGCTTTTAGCAATTAGCTCTTAGCAATTAGCTCTTAGCAATTAGCTTTCTATCTTCTCTTCCCCATCTCCACCCTATTACCTCTTACCTATTACCTCTTACCTATTACCTCTTACCTATTACCTCTTACCTATTACCTCTT
>CAYPSO010000161.1:0-7858 GCA_964413275.1 uncultured bacterium
AAAGCCGAATTAATTACCAAATATAGCTTTTGGGCTGCTCGTCACCCCTTCAGGATAAAAATGCAGCAATCAACATCCTTAAAAAAGGATTAAGTACGGCGGGTCACGTCGGAACTTACGCTTCAGGAGATTTGCCCTCTAGCTTAGTTGGAAAAATCCTGCTAGGTTACGGCGAGTCTATGAATGAAGAATCCCCTGTCACAGCGTCAGCTTGACGGTGGGAGTGTCAATTCACCCACTGATTAAATAAGAAATTGATTGAGCGCAAATGTGCCAGCAAAGCTGTTCGCATCTGTATTTTCGCCCTCAAAAAAAACAAAAACTAAAATGCCTTTTTCCTCGATTTAATTAAAGACAATAAACGATCGCTTAATCCTGTAACCAAAATATATAAAATAGGCACAATAAACAAACTTAAAAAACTCGCCACCAACATTCCCCCAAAAACTGCTGTACCCAAAGATTGACGACTTGCTGCCCCCGCTCCAGTGGCGATCGCCTCACTATTGTAGGGTGCGAAGTATGAAATTTAACGCTTTTCTTGAAGTTGAAACCTGTTTTTTCATAGATTCGTTAAAATTAAGGCATTGACAAGCCTAAAATTGGAACGATGATAATACGACAACCCCACTATAGCAAAGAAGAATTTGCTCAACGAGGTGATTATATCTATGAAACCCAGATAAAATCTCAAGTTGAGGCTGGGAATGACGGCAAAATTGTAGCGATCGATCTCGAAACAGGAGATTTTGAAGTTGACAAGAGTGAAATTGCTGCTTGCGATCGCCTTGAAACCCGTCACCCCGATGCTCAAATTTGGATGGTTCGCATTGGTTCACGTCATGTTCGTCGGTTTGGTGGACGAATAAAGAAAACCTTATGATCGCTGGAAGCGTCAACTCCGACTTTGAGGCTATTATTTCCCTGTCAATCTGTAGCTCAAATGGAACTGTTTATACACAAGATGCGATTATAGATACAGGTTTTAATGGTTGGCTCTCACTACCTCAAGACCTAATCGCTAAATTAAACCTAAGATGGAAAAGACGAGGACGAGCCATTCTTGGAGATGGTAGTGAGTGTATTTTTAATGTATACGAAGCTGTGGTTATTTGGGATGGAAATTATCTGACGATTCCAATTGATGAAGCAGATTCAGAGCCTCTTGTTGGTATGTTATTGATGGAGGGTTATCAACTTATAGTTCAAGTCTTTGAAAAAGGTAATGTAGAGATTCAAAAAGTTAGAAATGTCTAATTATTATTTCAACTATTAATTGAACTAGATTGGAATTAATTACATTTATTTTTCGCTTTTCAAAAAATTAAAAACTAAAATAGGCACAATAAATAAACTTAAAAAACTCGCCACCAACATTCCCCCAAAAACTGTTCTAAAGATTGACGACTTGCTGCCCCCGCACCAGTGGCGATCGCCCTCGGTGTTGCTGCGTGATTGTTCTGAATGAGAATCCGATCGCACTACAATTATCTTTTGATACCATCGTAATAATTTTTTATGGATCGAGAGGACTTTTCACTCCTCTACCACCACGATTGAGTACATGAGTATAAATCATCGTTGTCGATACATCCTTATGTCCTAACAGTTCTTGTACAGTACGAATATCATAACCATCTTCTAGTAAATGAGTAGCAAAACTGTGTCTTAATGTATGAGGACTAGCATTTTTATTAATATTTGCCATTCTGATTGCTGTTTTCATTGCTCTTTGAATCCTATCTTCAGAAAGGTGGTGTCGCCCTTTTTGTTTTGTGTCTGGATGTAACGATCTTGTTGGGGAAGGAAAAACGTACTGCCACTTCCATTCTCTTTCTGCATTGAGATATTTTTTGGCTAAAGCATAGGGTAACTCTACCGCACCTAAACCTTCACTTAAATCTAAATTATGGATTGAACGAGCATATTCTAATTGTCTCTCAAGTCTTTCCATCAAAGATAAAGGTAACATTGTTCGGCGATCTTCTTCTCCCTTGCCATCCCGAATTAAAATTTCTTTTCTTTCAAAATCAATATCTTTAACTCTTAATCTCAATCCTTCACTAAGACGCATCCCTGTCCCATATAATAAGCTAATGACTAAGTTTTCTACCCCTTCAATATAATTTAAGGCTTTTTGCACTTCTAAACGAGTTAAAACCACAGGTAAACGCTTAGGACGTTTAGCTCTTTCAATATTCTCAATATTGGGTAAATCAATCTGTAAAACCTGACGGTAAAGAAATAGAAGAGCAGAAAGAGCAATATTTTGAGTAGAAGCCGCAATTTTTTTCTCTGTAGCCAAATAAGAAAGGTAATTACGAATCTCATCCACTCCCATTTCTTGAGGATGGCGTTTTTGGTGGAAATAAATACAGTCTAGTATATAGTAGATATAGCTTTTCTCGGTTTTTTGACTCATGTGCTTGAGTCGAATTGTTTGACGTACCTGATTAATTAAGGGGGATTCCGAAGGAGGATAATAATTTGTCATTAAACTGGATTAATGCTGTCCAACACAATCATTTAGATAATTGTACCGCAATTGCTTGGCTTGTAAACTAGCAAATTAAGAAATATTAAGGAAAATCACTAAGTAATTGACGTGAAATAATTTGTTCTTTACAATGGATGGCATAAATAAATTTATTAGTTAAGTTGAAATTGCGGTAATGCTTATTTTCTAGTAGTGTTAGACCGCAGTTGCGATAGAATTATAAGTTAGCTTCCTCAATCTAAATCGAATTGTTTTATTGACATTTTTCTAAAGACATACCAATCTCAAAGCTATAAATCGGAGAATAATTCCAAATGATTGTTCGCAGGAAATTAGTATTTCTTGTTTTGTTCTCAATCTTAATTTTCCCTATTCGCGTTGTTGCACAAGTAAATACTCCATCTTTAACTTCAACTAATTCACAAACTCCTTTTCAAACTATTTCTAAGCCAACACCTTTGGAAATGACCGCTCAATTTTTTCAAATACTGACTGGAATGGGAACTGTATATCTGCTATTTCAAAGCTTTAGCCTAACTAAACGACTCAAAAAAGCTGATGTCTTGCTTGAATTTTATCGACGTTATGATCAATTAGTCACGCGTCGCGAAAGACTCAATTCAACGAACCCAAGGCAAGATTCAATTTACTATTATGAGAGTTTTTGGAATTTACACAATGATGAATTTAATCTTTGGAGAGATGGCTACATTGATGATAAAACTTATAGGATTTGGTTAGATTCAAGACATGCTGAATATCATAGTGTTAATAATGTAACTGGTAATATGAATTATAAAGAAGGATGGGATAAAATTAAGGAAATCAATAAAGATGCAGATTTTTTGGAGGCAATGGATAAAGTATTTAAGGGTCATGCTGCTGACGTGATAGCAACATATAAAAATAATAAATATAAAAAGTGAACCTACGAGTCAGAGTAGCTCTTAGGTCAAGTCAAGCTAACAAGCGCTTGCACACGGAACGGCGGCATACGTTATTAGTTTTGTAGCAATCTCCATTGCCGTCCGGTGAAGCGCGTGACGTTATCGGCAGCAAGTTAATTGATCGGCAAAAATTACATTTTTCTGCGATCGTACTTCGATAAATCGATCGAGTTCAGCCGACCGTATTAAGGTGATTATCGAGTACGATGAAAAGAATATTTACGGCGGCTGAACTCGATCGTTCGCCCTCAAAACAATAAATAACTAAAATGCCTTTTTCCTCGATTTAATTAAAGATAGCAGACGATGCCGAAGGCACAGCAAAGCTGACCGCTCAATCCTGTAACCAAAATATATAAAATCGGCACAATAAATAAACTTAAAAAACTCGCCACCAACATTCCCCCAAAAACTGTTCTAAAGATTGGCGACTTGCTGCCCCCGCACCAGCAGCACTGGCTTTCCCACCAAGAGAAAAATACTTGATAAAACGTAGCTCGAAGACAAAGTATATTATTAGATATAAATTATGTTTAGAAAGTCAGGAAAGAATCTATGACTAAGTTATTGGAAAAAGCATTCAAAGAAGCTCAAAAGCTCTCAAACGATCTTCAGGATGAACTTGCACAACAATTACTTGAAGATATTCAGAATGAGTTGAAATGGCAAGATAGCTTATCTAATCCAGATTTAGCTATAGATGTTCTCCGAGAAATGGCTCAGAGCGCCTTGATTGAAGATCGAGAAGGTAAAACTGAAGAAAAAGGTTTTGGTGAAGATTAATGCTAGCATCTAGAACCAAAGGTTTTAGGAAATTATTTGCGAAATTACCTCAACGGATCAAAGAAACTGCCAAGAAAAATTACGAACTTTGGAAGGAGAATCCATTTCATCCGAGTTTAGAATTTAAGGAAGTCAAACCTAAAGAAAATATTTGGTCAGTAAGAGTAGGAATAGGATGGAGAGCATTGGGAGTAATGAAAACCAACGAAGAGAAGATAGTGTGGTTTTGGATTGGATCGCACGGTGATTACGATAAGATTCTTGGTAAGAAATAAAAACAATCTCATTCAACCGTGGTTTTGCTATCTACTGGCTTACAAAATAGGTTTTTTACCCTTAATCAACAACTAAAATGTCTTTTTCCTCAATTTAATTAAAGATAATAAACGATCGCTTAATCCTGTAACCAAAATATATAAAATCGGCACAATAAATAAACTTAAAAAACTCGCCACCAACATTCCCCCAAAAACTGCTGTACCTAAAGATTGACGACTTGCTGCCCCCGCACCAGTGGCGATCGCCAAAGGGAAAATACCTGATAAAGTGGAAATAGCAGTCATTAAAATCGGTCTTAAACGCTCCCTCGATGCTTCTACCGCAGCCTTAACAATAGATAATCCTTCTTCCCGTAAATGATTGGCAAATTCCACGATTAGAATTGAATTTTTACTGGCTAACCCAATTAACATCACTAAACCCACCTGACAATAGACATCATTAGCTAATCCCCGCAAAGATTGAGCAGCTAACGCCCCACAAATAGCTAAAGGCACAGCTAAAAGGATAATAAAAGGATCGAGAAAATTCTCATACTGAGCAGCTAACACCAAAAATACAAAGACTAATCCTAAGCCAAAAATAATTGGGGCTTGACCTCCTGATTCAATTTCCTCTAAAGCTGTACCCGTCCATTCATAACCAAAACTATTGGGTAAAACCTGCTTGGCGGTTTCTTCCATAGCTGCGATCGCCTGTCCCGAACTTACTCCCGCCGGGCTAGAACCGTTGATTTCAATCGCTCTGAGCAAATTATAGTGATTGATACTTTGCGCTCCAGTAGTTGGACTCACTTGAAGCAGTTGCCCTAAAGATACCATCTGTCCTACATCTGAACGGATATAAACATTAGAAATATCCTTGGGATTAGAGCGAAACTGCTCGTCTAACTGCACATATACCCGATAATTTTCTTGTCCTAAAGTAAAATCATTAACATAGCTAGAACCAAAAGCAATTTGTAGAGTTTGAAATAAATCGTCAATTCTTACCTGTTTAGCCTTGGCTAAATTGCGATCGACATCCATAGTTAATTCAGGATTATTAGCTGCATAGGTACTAAAAACAGCTTGTAAAGAGGGATTTTGATTAGCTGCCCCTAATAATTGTCCCATACTATTTACTAAATCCTGAATCTCAGCTCTGCCACTGCGATCCTGAAGTTGAAATTGAAAACCACCAAAATTACTTAAACCCCTTACCGGAGGGGGATTTATGGGAAAAACTCTCGCTTCGGTAATTTGAGCTAATTTAGGAAAAACCTGATTAATTAAACTTTGAGCTGATTGCTCTGGTGCTAGACGCTCTGACCAAGGTTTCAAAGGAGCAAAGATAACTGCAGAATTAGAGGTACTACCTCCTCCAAAACTAAAACCGCCAATGGCAAATGTGCCATCAACTTCAGGTATTTGTAATAACTCTTTTTCCACCTGTTGCATTACTTGGTCAGTATATTGCAGAGAAACCCCTTGAGGTGCTTGAACTAAGGTAATAAAATATCCTTGATCTTCTTCTGGTACAAATGCACCCGGTACAGTTTGATAAAGCCAAATAGTTACTCCCAGAAGTACGATAAAAACTCCTAGCACTACATTTTTCCATCGAGTTAAACGCAATAGTATTTTTCGGTAACGATTGCGCAAAGTATATTGAAACTGAGTAAACCCTTCTAATAATTTACCGAGCCATCCTCTAGCCAGTTGATGAGGGCGTAAGAGTATGGCACATAAAGCAGGAGTCAGAGTTAAAGCGATAAAAGTCGAAATAACAATGGAAAAAGCGATAGTTAGGGCAAATTGACGATATAATGCTCCCGTTGTCCCCGGAAAAAACGCCACAGGGACAAATACCGCCATTAAAACAAGGGAAGTGGCAATAACAGCACCGGTTAGTTCTTTCATGGCTTCAACTGCTGCATCAAAGGGTTGCATTCCTTTTTCTTGAATCAGCCTTACCACATCTTCCACAATAACGATCGCATCATCAACTACCATTCCTGTAGCTAGGGTTAACCCAAATAAAGTTAAACTATTAATCGAAAAATCGAATAATTTAATAAAAATAAAAGTACCAATTAAAGCCAAAGGAATGGTAATAGCCGGAATTAAAGTAGTGCGCCAATCTTGTAAAAAAACAAAAATCACTAAAACTACCAAAATTATGGCAGTTAACAAAGTTAAAACCACCTCCCGCATTGATGCTTCCACATAGCTAGTAGGATTAAAACCGATGCGATATTCTAACCCCGGCGGAAACTCTGGCACAAGAGTTTTCATTTTATCCAAAACTACATTTGCCACATCCAAAGCATTACTACCGGGGCGTTGAAAAATACCTAATCCTACGGCATTATTGCCACTATAACGTAAAAAAGCACCATATCTTTCTGCGCCTATTTCTCCCCTGCCCACATCCTTGAGACGAATTAATTTGCCGTCTTCATCAGTTTTTAAAACAATTCCCTCAAACTCTTCCACAGAATTTAAACGCCCATTGACCTTGAGGTCTAACTGATACATTTGTCCTTCGGGGGCAGGCTCTTGACCAATTTTTCCTGCACCTACTTGTAAATTTTGTTCTCGAATCCCATTAACCACATCTTGAGGAGTTAAACCACGAGCAGCTAACCGATTAGGATCGAGCCAAATCCGCATGGCATAACGACGCTCGCCGAAAATTTGTACGTCTCCTACTCCATCTAATTGTCTGAGAGCATCAACTACATAGCGATCGGCATAATTACTGATAAAAACATCATCATATTCCCCATTAAGCGAAAACAAACTCAAGCCCAAAACGATATTATTAGAACGTTTTTCTACCCTAACTCCGTTGCGCTGAACATTTTCTGGAAGTTGGGAAGTAATAGCAGAAATGCGATTTTGAATATCAACGGCAGCTAAATCTTTATCTCGATCTGCGGCGAAGGTGGCCGTAATTGTGCTTAAGCCATCATTACTACTACTAGAAGTAAGATATTTTAATCCTTCAATGCCGTTTAATTCTTTTTCTAAAATATTAGTTACCGTTTGTTCTACAACTTCCGCACTAGCTCCGGTATAACGAGAGGTGATATTAATTTGTGTGGGGCTAATTTCTGGAAATTGATCCACAGGCAGACTAGGAATACAAATTAAGCCTACTAGCAAGATAATAATGCTACAAACAATGGCAAAAATAGGTTTTTTTATAAAAAAATTAGATAACATTTTGTTCGTTATTAGTTATTAGCAGTTAGCGATTAGCGATTAGCTTTTAGCTGTTAGCTTTTAGCTGTTAGCTGTTAGCTTTTAGTGATTACCTCTTACCTCTTACCTCTTACCTCTTACCTCTTACCTCTTACCTCTTACCT
>CAYPSO010000162.1:0-1900 GCA_964413275.1 uncultured bacterium
ACAGTAAAGCAGGTCAAATGAAAATGGATCTGCACGATTTAGCCGAAGGTTTGCCTACAGATTACGAAAAACTAATCGAGGAAGCCACTAAAACCTACGATATTTATCGTGACTTAGCCGAACTTAAAAAACAACTCAAAACTTGGGAAAAACAACTATCATGACTATCACTGATACTACACCAAAAACTTTAACTGCATTCCAAAAATTAGTAGATGCGGAAGATTATTTACAATTTTTCGACATTGAATACGATCGCGAATTTGTAAATATCAATCGTCTCCATATTTTGAAACAGTTTTCTCTACTAATTAAAGAAGTAGATAAAGTTTTCCCTGATGTGGATGAAACAGAAAAACTAGAAAAATATCGCCTTGCTCTAGATGAGGCTTATCAAGTATTCCTAACTTCTAGTCCTCTGGAAACCAAGTTATTTAAAGTATTTCAAACCAAACCTAAAAACTTTGTTTCTTTAGACGAGCTAACTAAAAAAACAGAGGAAAAATAGCTGTCATTAGTCATTAGTCATTATTTGATACAAACAAAGAATGATGAAGGATAAAAGACAAACCATAAAGGACAAAAAATTATGCTAACACCAAAGGAATTAGAACGCTATAGCCGACAAATTCAGCTTCCAGAGTTGGGAGAGCAAGGACAGAAAGCCCTCAAAAATACTACTGCTTTAATTTCTGGAGTAGGTGGTTTAGGCGGTACTGTGGCTGTTTACCTAGCGGTTGCTGGCATTGGTAAGTTGATTCTAGTTCGAGGTGGAGGTTTACGTCTTGACGATATGAATCGTCAGATTTTAATGACTGATGACTGGGTGGGTAAACCAAGGGTTATTAAAGCTCAAGAAACTCTCACCCAGATTAATCCCGATGTAGAAGTTGAAGCCATTAACGAATATATTACCCTTGAAAATGTCGATGATTTGGTACAACGTTCTGATATTGCCCTTAGTTGCGCTCATAATTTTCCCGAACGAGATTTACTCAACGCTGCCTGTGTACGTTGGCAAAAGCCAATGGTAGAGTCTGCCATGAATAGCATGGAAGCTTATCTCACAACCATTATTCCGGGTAAAACTCCCTGTCTGTCTTGTCTTTTCCCAGAAAAACCAGATTGGGATCGCCGTGCCTTTGGCGTACTGGGTGCGGTTTCTGGCACTCTCGCCTGTTTAACTGCTTTAGAAGCAATCAAGCTAATTACAGGATTAGGTAAACCGCTTTTAGGGCAGTTACTCAATATGGATTTAGCCAATGTGGAGTTTAAAAAACTTCGACTTTACAAAGATCCTGATTGTCCAGTTTGCGCTCAGAAGGCATCTGCGCAGGAGGCAGTAGCAGTAGCAATGCCCACCATCTACAAATAAACCAGAAATCGTAAGGTGGGCATTGCCCACCCTACACATCTTCAAATAACCAATTAACCAATAAGGAGAATTTCCATGTCAGTTTACTTAACCGAAAAAGCCGCTTTTAGACTCCGTAGTTTTATCCGTTCTAATACCGATGAAACTATTGGAGAAAAAGGTGTTCGTGTAGCAGCAGTCGATGGTGGCTGTAGTGGTTTTGAATATGCCTTAGATATTGTCGATCGCCCGGAAACTGATGATTTAATCTACGAACAAGACAAAGTAAAAATTTATCTCGATCGCAAAAGTGCGCCTTTCTTAAACGGTATTGTGATTGATTTTGTGGAAACTTTAACCCAAGCAGGATTTACCTTTGAAAATCCTAATGCTACCGATAGCTGTGGCTGTGGCAAATCTTTCTCAGTGGGAGACTGTACTCCCGAAGCTGTGCCTTGTACCTAAGAGTTATTGGTAATTGGTCAATAACTACTGTACTCCCGAAGCTGTGCCTTGTACCTAAGAGTTATTGGTAATTGGTCAATA
>CAYPSO010000162.1:2000-7733 GCA_964413275.1 uncultured bacterium
ACTAATGACTAATGACCATTATATTTATTAAGGAGAATACAATTATGACTACTACTTATAAAGTTCGTCTCATCAAAGGAAAAAAGAAAAAGCCCCCCGAAATAGATATAACTATTGATGTTCCTGAAGATGTATATATCCTTGATGCAGCAGAAGAACAAGATTTAGATTTACCTTCTTCCTGTCGCTCTGGGGCTTGTTCTAGTTGTGTGGGTAAAATCGTCGAAGGAGAAGTAGATCAAGAAGATCAAAGCTTTTTAGATGACGAGCAAATTGCTAAAGGATATGTACTACTGTGCGTTGCTTATCCTAAATCCGATTGCACCATTAAAACCCATCAAGAAGCTTATTTAGTTTAAATCTATTGTTATTGGTCATCGATCTTTAGCAATCAGTTAAAAAAAAATGACCAATAACTAATAACAAAAAAATGTGGAAACAAGTTGTTTATAAAACTGGGATTTGGTTAGCTGCTGAAATTTGGCTTAATGTTATCGGGTTAGATGATATTGCCGATTATAGTGAGTTTATTTTTGCTGGAGATTTAGACTTAAATATAAATGCAAAAAATCGGCTAACAGTCAAAATCACTGAATATCCACCCCAGTTTTGTCCTCAGATAGAGGATTTTTGTCCTATCCCCGGAACAACAACTAAACCCATAGATATTGAAGAAGATAGCTGTAAATCAAAAGCGGAAATCTTCAAAAATAAATGTCAAAAACTTGCAAAACCTTGTCTCAAAATAGTTTGTTTAACATAAATAGACAAATAATAATGATTAGTCGAGAACAATTAACTCAAGAATATATCAATATTCTCAATAATTATTACCCTCTAGCAAGCAGATTAATAAGGCATTGCTCGATCAGAATTATTAAGTTTACCGTTGATCGCAATAATAAATGTTTTTACTATTTAGGTATTTATTATCCCGACCGAATTGGCGATCGCTTATTAGAACAACAAGATGTTTTTAAAGAAGTAGCAGAAAATATGGGATTAGCAGAAGTAGTTTTTTTAAATGCTAATCATTTAGTAAAAGACCCTCTTTCAAGAATCAAACAACAAGATTTTCGTTTTTGGCTTGAGTTATGTTGGATTGCTAATGAATCAAGTTAATTTTTTCGGAGAATTACCAATGTTAGTAATTAGTTTACTTATTTTATCTATATCTATAGGAGTAGTGGTTTTTAGTATTCACAATTATGATGAAATTCATCAAATAATTATTTTTTTATCAGGATTAGTCGCTCTAATTTGTTTTTTCATTTTAACTCCTCTTCTAGTTAAAACTTTATTAGGAATATTGTTTTTTACCATAGGACATAAAATATTTGTTATATTTGTTAATCGCAAAAGCTTTGAATAATTAATAAAAAATGTTTAGAAATGTAAAAATTTGTGAAATTATTTCACAAATCAGATTCTATTGACATAATTTTTAAAAAATGTATTAAAAACTAGATTTGTATCTAAATTTACCGCAATCTTAAATATTTTTTATTAAGCTAAAAATAAGCTATTTATACTGCAAAAATTTGAGGTATTTAATAGCTTAATACTTGGTTGTTTATTTTTCATCCTAATAACCAATGACCAATAACAAATAAGAAATATGGATTGTCATGATTGCCATCAAAGCTGTCAGCCAAAACGATGGAATAAAGGTTGGAAAATTTTTAATTTTGGCTCTAAAAAATCGGTAAAAAATAATATTGGTGACGATTCTCAAACTACTATTGCCTTAGTTGGTTCGCCCAATGTAGGTAAAAGTTTATTATTTAACCTCTTAACTGGTACTTATGTCACCGTTTCTAACTATCCGGGGACAACAGTAGAAGTTTCACGAGGTAATACAGTAATTGCTGGAGAGAATATAACTTTTATTGATACCCCCGGAATGTATTCCCTAATTCCGATTACCGAAGAAGAAAGCGTTGCCAGAAATGTAATTATGAGCGAGACAGTGGATTTGGTAATTCACGTAGTCGATGCTAAACATTTAGGTAGAATGCTTAATCTGACTCTGCAATTAATTGAAGCTAAATTACCCTTATTATTAGTAGTCAATATGATTGACGAGGCTAGAAAATTAGGTATTTGGGTAGATGAGAATCAATTAAGTTACAAACTAGGCATTCCCGTTGTCACTATGGCAGCAGCACAAAAAATAGGACTGAAACAATTAACTGCAAAGATAGCCGATTATGTCCAGTCAACTCCTTTATCCGCCATCTGTTGAAGCTACGATTACTCGTATTGAGTCTTTACTCAGCGACAGATTAAAAAATCGTCTTTCACGGCGCAGTATTGCTCTATTATTACTGCAAAAAGACCCAGTATTATACTCTCAGCTCAAACAAGAACCTTATTTTCCAGAGATTGAGAGAATTATTACCGAAACTCAGGCAAATATGTCTGAATCATTAATTTTTGCCATCTCTCAATCCCGCCATGAATTAGCCATGGCCATCGAAGAAGATGTTACCATCCAACCCCATCAACAACGAACTTTTAAACATGAGTGGTTGCATCAGTTAACAGTGCATCCCGTCACAGGTATTCCTATTCTGGTTTTAATTCTCTATTTTGGTATTTATCAATTTGTTGGGGTATTCGGCGGAGGAACATTAGTTGATGGTATTGAAGGGTTTTTTGAGTCTCAAATTAATCCTGTCGTTAATACTATTGTTGCTACTATTTTTCCTTGGCAAGTTATTCAAGACTTATTAGCTAACGATTACGGTATTATTACTTTAGGAATTCGCTACGCCGTTGCCATTGTTTTACCTGTTGTTACCACTTTCTTTTTAATGTTTTCCCTCTTAGAAGATAGCGGTTATTTACCCCGTTTATCTTTATTAATGGATCGATTATTTAAAAGTATTGGACTTTCGGGGCGATCGATTATTCCCTTAATATTAGGGTTAGGCTGTGGTACGATGGCAACTCTAGTTACTCGCACCTTGGAAAGTAAACGAGAAAGAATCATTGCTACTTTACTTTTAGCATTAACCATTCCTTGTTCGGCACAATTAGGGGTAATTTTAGGGCTACTTTCCCAAGAGCCTACAGCCTTATTTGTCTGGGCTAGTGTGATGGTGACAATCTTTTTGGGAATTGGTTTTTTAGCTGGAAAATTTGTACCCGGAGATGCTTCTTGTTTTTATATGGAGATTCCCCCCTTAAGATTGCCTCGCCTGCAAGCAATTCTGACTAAAACCTATGTACGTCTTAAATGGTATTTTGGTGAAATTTTACCCTTATTTATTTTTGCTTCAATCTTAATCTGGGCGGGCAAACTAACCGGCTTATTTGATGTTCTCGTCAGAGGATTAGAGCCAGTGATGTTGTGGTTGGGATTGCCCAAGGAAGCCGCACCCACCTTTTTGTATGGCTTTTTCCGTCGGGATTATGGAGCAGCAGGAATGTTCGATTTGCACTCTTCGGGTATTTTAGCAGGTCAACAATTAGTCGTAGCCGCAGTTACTTTAACTCTGTTTATTCCCTGTGTTGCTCAACTGCAATTTATGTTTAAAGAAAGAGGTATTAAAAATACCATTGCCATCGCCAGTTTTGTGGTTTTCTTTGCATTTTTTGTGGGCTATATTATCAATCAATTACTAACCATTATGGAGGTAAGTTTTTAAAATGCTTAGTCAAGGTTTTTCGGTTTACTACACTCCTTTAAATTTTCTAATCAATAAAACCCAAGGTGTGATTACTGATATTAGAAATAAAGACGAAAAAATTGTTAAAAAACTTTTGTCAATGGGTGTTCATACAGGAATGCAAATTACTTTAGAACAAAGATTTCCTTCCTTTCTCATTAGAGTTGGTCGAAGTAGAATAGCTATAGATAAAGAGATTGCTAATTCAATTTATGTTAGAGTTACTTCAAAAAAATAGTCATTGTGATTTAGTTTGTGGTTCGTAGTTATTTATTATTGGTTATTCGTGGTTCGTAGGGTGGGCAATGCCCACCATAAAAATAAAATCTAATCAACAGCAATGACTATATCTGTAGCTTTTATTAAAGCATAAGCTTCTGCATTTTCTACTAAACCAAGTCTTTCTGCTGAAGATTTAGTAATTACAGAAATAACTTCGATACCAGGAGCTATTTCTAAAGTTATTTCCGCATTAACTACTCCTAATTCTACTTTTTTAATTTTTCCTTTAAAGGTGTTGCGAGTGCTAAGTTTCATAGCTAATTCCTTTTGCTATTTGAATAAGCATATTATAGCTTAAAATAAACATTATTTATCTAAAAAAATAGGAGACACATTATGACAAGTAATCCAAGAAAAACCCTAGGGTTTATAAGTATTAGTATTTTGTCATCATTATTAATTAGTGGTTGTGACAAATTGAGTAATATTAAACTACAAAATCCCACTCAAGCTACTCCATCAATCCAATTAACTGTATCCGCAGCAGCAAGTTTAAAAGATGTAATAGAAGAGATTCAGCCTCTATATCAGAAAACGCACCATGAAACTGAGATAATCTACAATTTTGGCTCTTCTGGCTCTTTACAGCAGCAAATCGAACAGGGTGCACCGGTAGATGTTTTTATTTCTGCGGCAGCAAAACAGATGAATGAGTTAGAAAAAAAAGATTTATTACTAACAGAAACTCGTCGAGATTTATTAAAGAATCAGATGGTTTTAATTACTAATATCAGTAATAATAAAAGTATTTTGAAAGTTAGTGATTTTAAGGATTTAACTACTAAAGAAATAACAACAATTGCTTTAGGAGAACCAGAAAGTGTTCCTGCGGGCAAATATGCTCAAGAAGTCTTAAATTCATTTAAAATCGACGATAAAATAAAATCTAAAGCCGTTTACGGTAAGGATGTCCGTCAAGTTCTTAATTACGTAGCTACAGGTAACGCTGATGCCGGAATTGTTTATCGTACCGATGCCCAATTTGCTGATAACGTCAAAATAGTAGCCACAGCACCAGAAAACACCCATTCCCCCGTAATTTATCCCGTTGCAGTAATAAAAAGTAGTGATAATCCAGAAGCGGCAACCGAATTAATCGAATTTTTAACCAGCCCCGAAGCGCAAGCAGTATTTGAAGAGTATGGGTTTGTGTTAGAAGGAGGCAGAGAAAAGTAATAAGTAATAAGTAATTACTAAAAGCTAATCGCTAATCGCTAAAAGCTAAGGAATCACTAATGACAAACTTAACAATGAAACGGGATTGGAAAAGCTATTATGATGCCGTGGGCAATCGCCCACCGAGAAAAACTATTTTAACAGCTTTAAGTGCTTTTAAAAATCCCGGATTTGCCATCGACCTTGGTTGTGGTAATGGTAGAGATACAGTGGAAATATTACGTCAAAATTGGCGAGTATTAGCAATAGATAAAGAACCAGAGGCAATAAATCGTTTATTAGCTCATCCTCATGTCGATAAGCAACAATTAACTACTCAAATCGCCCCTTTTGAAAAGTTACAATTGCCCCAAAATGTAGATTTAATTAATGCTAGTTTTTCTTTGCCTTTTTGTTCTAAGGAAATTTTTCCTAGCTTATGGAATCAAATATTTAATTCTTTAGTAATAGGTGGTAGATTTTCTGGACATTTGTTTGGAGATCGGGATTCTTGGTGTAATAATGGATTAATTAATTGCATTACAAAAGAACAAATAGAAAACCTACTAAAATTTTATGAGATTGAATTACTAGAAGAAGAAGAACATCAAGGTTTAACGCC
>CAYPSO010000163.1:0-7715 GCA_964413275.1 uncultured bacterium
GCACAAGCTTGGCTTAATCTAGAATCTTTAGAGCCTAATTATCCTAAACCCAATTATAATTTACCACTATCCATTCTTCAAAATTCTCCTAATTCCAGAGATACTATTAAGTTATTGATTTCTTTATCTGAATATGTACCTTCAAATCAAAAAAAGTCAATTCTTATCTCTGCACAAGAAAAAGCGGAAACTTTAGGAGATAAATCCTCTCTTTCAAGGATATTAACTGAACTCAGTAAATTAGAATCGGATTTAGATAAAGCCTTAAGCTTGGCACAAAAAGCTGAATTGGCAGCTCAAGAAAGTTTTGACAATCACAACCTCTATCTTGCGAATTGGCAAGCTGGCAGAATCTATAAAAAACTAGGAAAAATCAGATTAGCTCAGGAAACGTATAAACGGACAATTGCTTCTCGACAAAAACTTAATCCCCAAGAATTTCTCGATGATCATTCTGTTTATCGAGAATTTATTGATTTATTATTAATAACTAACGAAGAAGAAAATATTAAACAGGCCTTACAAATTGCCGATTTAATTCAAGTTTCTGAGTTACAAAATTATTTTGGTGATGATTGTATCATAGTTTCAGAACCAGAGAAAATTGAAGATGTACTTTCTCAATCTAATAGTGCTTTAATTAGGACAATTGTTTTACCTGAATATACTTATTTAATATTACAACTTCCTAATCAATTAATCAAATATAAAATTCCTATTAATCAATCAGAATTAGAAGAACAAATAACGTTATTTTATCAACAGTTAAGTGATCTTACAAGTAATAATTATTTATCCTCAGCCTCAGAATTATATCAGTTATTAATTACTCCAATTGAATCTGAACTAAACAAAAATCAAGTTAAAAATTTAATTTTTGTTCATGATGGGTTTCTCCGAAATATCCCAATGGCAGCACTTCATAATAATAATCAATTTTTGATTGAAAAGTATGGAGTTCTTAATTCTTTAGGCTTAAATATTAAAACATTATCAGCTCAGGATAAATATAAACTTATTAGTTTTGGTATTTCTGAAATGCCAGATAATTTCCAAGAGTTACCTTTTGTAGCTCAAGAAATTAAAACAATTAGTGAAATAAAAGATGGTAAGTTTTTTCTGAATGGAAAATTCACCTCACAACGATTAGAAAAAATCATCAATGAGAATAAATCTGAACATCTTATTATTCATTTAGCTACTCATGGAAGATTTACTGGATTAGCCGAAAATTCTTATATCCAAGTTTGGAATGAAACTCTTACTGTTCCCGAATTAGAATCATTATTATCTTTTACTTTTCAACCTATTGAATTACTGGTATTAAGTGCTTGTGAAACTTCAGTAGGCAATAGTGCTTCAATTTTAGGATTAGCTGGTGTAGCTTTGAGAACTAATGTTAAACAAACTATTGGTACTCTTTGGACAGTACCAGACCACAGTGTTTCTAAAATAATGACCGAGTTTTATACTAACTTAGCTACTAACAATCCAGCCGAAGCACTTAGACTCGCTCAAATAAAACAACTGCAAAATTCTGACCAACATCCTCAAAAATGGAGCAGCTTGATTTTTTATTTTTGATAGCAAACACTTGACTCTAACTCTTGATTTTTAGCTGCAACTAAACGCCAACCATCGGGTGTTTGTTCAAGAACTGTTCCTTCAACAATTGGATCTCCCAATTTCCAACCATTGGTAGAAGAATTAGTAAATTCTACTTCTTTAATAATTATCATTGGTTTTGGCGTAAAATCGTTAGTCGAGCTATTCAAGACAGTTTCTAATTGAAGTGGTCTGCGCTGCTCATCTAAGCAACTATTAGCAATTAATAATGTCTGGGGATTGAAATTAATTTTAGGATTATCAAATAAATTAGTCGTATCTATTTCAGTTTCAATATTAATTGTTCCATCTAAACCAAATTCAGAACTAGCTGAGATTATGCTATCTGGAGACAGAAATAATCCTTGTGAGACAATATTGATGTTACCACCATTACCTTCAAAAGCATTGGCTGTTATATTACTTTCATTAAGAGATGTTAATGTATCAGCATCAATTTGAATATTGCCACCATTACCTGTACCTAAAGCTGTTGCAGTAATTGCACTCTTGTTGTCTAATCTAAAATCATCTGAAAAAAGGATCATATTACCACCTTCACCTGAAAAAGTTGAACCACTCAGTGTCCCTTGATTATCTATTGAAATCGAATTAGCATTAATTTCAAGGATTCCACCACTACCAGCTAAACCTTCATTAGCAACACTAATTAAACCTCCATCTTTTACTTGTAATTTTGGAGTTGTTAAAATCAATTCACCAGCATTACCTATTGGTAATTCTGGCAGTCCAATTACTTGTCTTAATGTAGTTTCAAGATTAATAACATTAGCTGAAGAATCAATGCGGCTAGGAATAGGATTGGGTATAGGTATAGGACTAAACAAATCAGAGACTATTCCTTTCACTTCTATCCAATCACTCGCATTAATAATAAGATTACCAGCATTACCACTATCAAAAGTTGCCGTCGAAACTCTAGCACCATCTTCAATCAACAAACTAGAAGTATCAATTTCTAATTTTCCCGCATTACCTGTGTCAGTGGTAAAGGCAGCAATACCACTAAAACTTAAGGTTTCAGGAACTACACCTATTAATTTAATAGTATCAGCCTTAATAAATATATCTCCTCCTTCCCCACTATTAATCGTAAAATTAAATATACTTCCACCCTCTACTGCAATTAATTCTTTTGTTGAAATAAAAAGATTACCCGCATCTCCATTGTTAGTAGATACTAAAAAAATACTGCTTGAAAAACCAGGAACTGTTTTTGTATAATTCAATAAGTTAATTGATTCTGAAACATTAATAAATACATCACCGGCTGTTCCGCTACTATCAGTTGAACTACCAAGAAGTCCTCCATCTCTTAAAATTAAATTCTTAGTGTTGATAATAGTATTTGCACCTGTTCCTGTTCCTAAAATTTGACTTCCAATACCACTTCGATTATAATTATCTGGACTATTTCCTATTATTTCAATGGATTCAGATGTATTTATTCTGATATTTCCCGATGATTCTCCTCCTAAATTCTGATGTAAAATGATAGAAGCATCCCTAGTTCTTAAAATTTTTCCTTGTATTATTATTGAATCTTTTTCCGCTCCACCAGAATAGATCAACGCACTATTGGTTAGATATATATCTCCGAAAGAACTTATTTCTTTATATTTTAAATAAAAATTATCATTATTGTTATCGATATTTAAACTAACTAAACCTTGATTGACCGCTCCTAATTCAATATGACCTAACTGGGCAACTACATTTCCTCCTTCAAGAAATATATTACCTCCCAATAAGTTTAAACTTTTTCCCGATTTAACACTAAGTCGAGGACGATTTTCTATAAACTCTATACGAGATACAGGTGTTAAAAAGGGAAGTTCTAATAACTCATGTCCATCTCCTTGTACAACTATTGTTCCAGCATTGTCAAACTCTAAACCAATAGGCTGATCAATCAGCACACTTAAAGGTTCTTGAATATTTTTCGTATTAAATTCAACTTTGTTATCAAATAAAATACTTGAAGCTGTTGTTGCAAAAAATGAATTATTAAGTTCTAAACTAGCATCTCGACCAAAAATAATTCCCTTAGAATTCATTAAAAATAAATTAGCATTTCCTAATACTCCTAATTTGCCAAAAATCTGGGAAACATTATTCCCAGTCACTCTACTAAAAATATTGTTTACCCCATTAGGATTAACAAAATAAGTACCTTTTCCTTCACCAATATTAAATTCTTGAAAACTATGAAATAAATTTTTTCCTCGAATTGCCCCTCCTTCAATTTGTTCATTAAATTGATTGATAAGTTTAATTCTTGAACTTTCTTTTCCTAAAGATTGATCTGGTATAATTTGTGCATTAACAGGAAAAATTAGCAGAAAAAATAATATAAATTGGCTTTTTACTATTTTTGAGTATAATTTAAAACTAATCATAAAATTTTACCAAGTATAATTAAGCCTATTTTAATATCCTTATGACCCAAAAAATTGTCTTTTCCATCTTTGGTAGCTTAGGAGATTTTTATCCCTATTTGCCAATAGCTCTAGAGTTAAAAAAAAGAGGTTATCAACCAATTATTGCCGCAGATGAAGGCTATCGCTTAAAAATTGAAGCAGTAAATTTAGATTTTGCTCCTCTTAGACCAAGTCCTTTTAGCATAAGTGAAGAAGAACTCATAAAACTCTATCAAAAAGCAATGTCTAAAGATGGATTGAAGTATATGATTGGAGAAGTTATTTTACGTTATTTAAAAGATACTTATGAGGATTTAGCTGAAGCTGTACAACAAGCCGATTTACTGATTAGCCATTTATTACTTTTTGCTGCTCCTCTAGTTGCTGAAAAAACAAAAATTCCTTGGATAGCTACTTTACTTGCTCCAGGAGCATTTATTTCTATCTTTGATCCTCCTCCTATACCAACGCCAATAGGCAATATTGATTTAAGATTTTTCAATTTAACCATCCGTTCTTGGATATTGAATTTCGCTAAATGGAATTTGAGATATTTGAATAAACCTATTAACAAATTGAGATTTGATTTAGGATTAGCTTCAAACGATAAATTTATTTTTGAACAACAATATTCTTCAGACTTAGTTTTAGGTCTATTTTCTTCACATTTTAGTTCAGTTCAACCCGATTGGCCACCAAATACTTATCTAACAGGATTTCCTTTTTATGATTCATTCAATCAAGAAAAAGAACTATCTCCTGAACTAAAAAATTTTCTGACGAATGGTGAACCTCCTATTATTTTCACTTTAGGAGCATCAGCTAAATATTCCAGTAAAACTTTTTATTCAGAGAATATTATGGCAGTAAATCTTTTAAATTGTCGAGCTGTTTTCATTGGAGTTGAACCAGAACAACTAGAGCTGAATTTTAACCCCAAAAAGATATTTGTTTGTTCTTATGCTCCTTATTCTCAAGTATTTCCTTTGGCTTCGGTCATTGTTCATCATGGGGGAATTGGTACTTTTGCCTTGTCGCTACGTTCGAGTTGTCCAAGTTTAATTGTGCCTTTCAGTCAAGATCATCTAGATAATGCAGCCAAAGCAAAGAAGTTAGGCGTAGCAAGAATCCTCAAACCCAAACGATATAAAGCGTCTAAAGTGGTTAGTGAAATTAAAAAATTACAGAGTAAAGCCTATATTCAACAAACAAAAAAATTAGGTAATCTTATTTCTAGTGAAAATGGTGTTGCTCAAGCTTGCGATCGCATTGAAGCTTACCTGAAATCAAAATCTTAACACTTTGACTTGTAACAAAAAATTCCATCCATTAGCTTGTAATGAATTTCCTTGCTCATCCACATCTATCAAGGGTATGCCATAATTAACTCTAAATCTTAACCAATCTTCTATTTCCAAGTTTAATCCTAATCCCACACTTGCTAAATTTCTGGGACTATTTATATTAGTGCCACTATTATTCCAAACTTTACCAAAGTCGATAAAAGGTATCAATGAGAGATTAAGCCAATCTTCTTTTAGCAAGGAGAATTGTAATTCTCCTGTTGCCACGAAACCATTATCTCCAGTCCTGATACTACTTTCATAACCACGAACTGACCTGATTCCACCCAAGTCAAACTTTTCTTGGGATAACAAATCAGATGGTGTTAATTGAGTAGCTAATCTAATTCTAGAAACAATATCTCTGTCTTCATCAAAGGCTTTAAGCCACTGAATTTGTCCTCGCCAAGTGAAAAATTGACTATCTGGCAAGCTTTCATGTACCGTTGCTCCAAAGATTCCTAATCCAAAACTAAACTCTGAATTTAAGGCAAAAACACTACTTGATGTGCTTTTAATCCAATCTTGTCTCAATCGCAAGGCTGTAACCTTTGATTTTCCGTCCTCCGCTCCTTCTGAAAAAGTAAAGGGCTGATCCTCAAAAAGAAAAGTTTCCGATTCTTGTAAATCTAAAGAAATTCCTATATTGAACTCCTCATCTGGCTTCCACAACAGTGGATGAGTAAAACCTACCGAAAAACTTTCCGAATTGGAATTAATATTCAAATCAGCAAAGGGAGCTTCGATTATCTCGCTATCGCCTTCAACATAACTAACCTCCAATCTTGTATCTTGCAAGTTAAGTGGTATCGAATAAATTGCACCCCAATTATCTGAACCTTCAGTAATTCCGTATTGCAATGTTAATTGGTCTTCGATACCCAATAAACTCTCATGATTAAATGCTATATTCCCCTGCCATTCCCCAAAACCTGGAGTGTTATAGTTATTGACTTGTAATATTACTGAAGCTGGAGAATTTTCTTTTATGTTGAGTTCTAATATACTCAGTCCAGAAGCCGTACCTGTCGATAAAGAAGCTTTCACGGAATCTACAGTTGGCTGTCTCCTTAACCTTTCTAAGACAGATTCTAATTGATTCACATTGAATGGTGTACCAATACGACTGCGTAATTGCCTTTCTAATCTTTGAGCATTAGTATATCTGGTTTGGTTAATTTCAATTTTTGCTAAATCACCCTCAACAATTTGAACCTCAAGTATCCCATCACTTATATCTTGTTCGGGTAAAAAAGCACCCGAATTAAGATAACCTTTACTTATGTACAATTCAGTAAGAACAATACGAATGTTTATTATTTCTTCTGCCAGCAAAGGTTTATTCAAATATGGTTCAACGATTTTCTCTAATTCTTTAGTTTGGAAAACTGTATTTCCTGTTATTTCAATTTTTGATAAATTTACTAAAGATTGTGCTTTTACAGGAGAACTTAATAACAGCAAAAAACAAACTAAATTAAGGATTACTTTTTTCATACAATAATAAATTATCATCAAATAACAGCTAATTATCTGATGATAATTAATAGATAAATCAACTTCTTTTGCTATCTAAATTATAACTATTTATCCTCTAAATATCAATGTTTTAACAGATATTTAGTGAAATTTTGTTGACACTAATATTTAGAATAAACGCTTTTATAAAATTAATTATAAACTCTTTCTATTTGAGAACAATTCAGATTTATTATGGGTATGATAAATATCAAAAAAATAATCAAACCTTGGAAATCAGTATTAATTACCGTACCTACTTTATTTTTTATTATCACTGTTTTACGTTTATTAGGATTACTCCAACCTCTTTCTTTTCTAGCTTATGATTTGTTGTTTATAACTCGTCCTCAAAAACCTCCTGATGAACGTATTATTATTGTTAGTATTCAAGAATCAGATATTCAAAAATACCAACAATATCCAATAAGCGATCTACTTTTGGCTAAACTTATCAAAATAATTAAAGCTCAAAATGCAACAGTTATCGGTTTAGATATTTATCGAGATATTCCTGTGCCTCCAGGACATAATGAACTAATAGAAGTATTTAAAACTACACCTAATTTAATTGGGATCAAAAAAGCTACTAATGATTCTTTTTTTGGTAGTGTTCCTGCTCCTCCTGTTTTAGAAGAATTAGGACAAATTGCTGCTAGTGATGTAATTATGGATCGCGATGGAGTGGTACGTCGTGGAATTTTATTTCCTAGACAAAATAACGATTTACGCTTACAAACTATTGGACTTGCCGTTGCACTCGAATATTTAATACGAGAAAAAGAAATTTATCCAAAACCCAGCCCCG
>CAYPSO010000164.1:0-7640 GCA_964413275.1 uncultured bacterium
AAAGAAGTTCCTCCTAACGCACCCATAGCTAAAAGCCCTAAAGTGGAAGTAGGCTCAGGTACTTTATTAGGATCGCCTGGATTTGTATCAGAAAAACTTCCGCCCTGAATAAACACGGCAGAGTCTAAAATTGAATCACCAACATCTGCTATGGCTAATTTAATTGTATGAGTTCCCGCACCAATACCTAAAGCTTGAGCAGTAAGCTTAGTAGTAAAACCATCATACTCAATATCAAAAAATGGTCCTCCATCATTTAGATCGTTATTGATGTAATAGGCAGAATTACTAGCATCTGTACCTAGAGGATTACCTCCATTAACATTATTAATTGATACGGGTGTAGTTGTTCCAGGAATTAAAGCAATATTTACTCCATCCAAAAAGAAGGCAAAAACATCATTAAAGCCAGAATTGACATATTCATTATATTCTTCCGAAGCGAAAACATAGTTGAAAAATAAGTCTCCACCCGCAGTTTCAAAGTCAAATTCCAGCACAGTTGCATCGTTAGTAGAAAATCCTAAAGCATCAAGATCGCTATCTCCACCAAACCCATTAATAGTTGTAGTATTGTCTTCATCATTTGGACCTACTGCACTACTAGCTTGACCGCTAGTTAGAATAATACCAGTATCAATCCCAATACCAGATGATAAACCATCAGTAAAAGTACCTGAAGCACCAGACGCTCCTGTGTAGTTAACTGAACCGCCTACAACAGTAATACCTGAACCTAAAATTGTATTGACCAAAGTAGTACCATCATCAGTAGGAGTAATAGTAATCGCTTGGGCAGAAGCAGTTCCTAGACTGATAAGTGCTACCCCCCCCCGATGGCATATTTGATAAGTTTTACTAATCTAAACATATTCAACAAGCCTTTGTCTTTTTACTTAAGTTTGTATGTACTTAAGTAATAATTTATTTGCAGAAATTTTGTCAATATAAAAACAAAATCTTTACATAAACTTCATAAAAAACCATCTCAAATGCTTAAACTTTACACTAACTTTATATATCAAGAAATATTACATTATTTTGTTAAGATTTCAAGATTTTTTTAAACAATCCTTGTCATTGTACTATTATTTACTATTAAATAGGCTGAAAATAATTGCTTTCTTAAATTTTTGTAAACACATAAGCGGACTGGGCTATAATCTAGTATTTAATTGCTATAAACAATATTTACTGATTAAAAATAATTTATTTAAGGGAGGATATAAAAAATGAAAGAAAAAATTACCGCTTGGATAGACAAACTATTAATCATAGATGTATTCTTAGTATTAATAGGTTTTTTCTGGTTTGCGATCGCCATTATTGGTGACTCTATGGGTATAAATTTAGGCTTACAAACATGGCAAAAACTTTGGATACCTTTATTTAATCCGGCAATTGGTATCTTATTTCTGGGTGCTTTTTTAAGTTGGGGAATCAAAAAATTAGGTCAATTACTAAACACAAAACAGGGTTAAAAACAACTGACTACTGATTACTGACTACTAACTACTCATCCTAATTAGATGAAATAATTAAACTTACCTGTTTAGGTTTTACATGACTATACCAAATTTCCTCAGGTAAAACGAGTACCATTGGGCCATTTCCGCATTTACCAAAACAATATTTTGTGATAATTTCTATATTATTCGTTTTCCGCTTTTGAAATTCTTGTAAAACTTGATTTGCTCCATCTTTACGACAACATTTACCTTGACAAATAACGATTAATTTTGAAGAAGCTGACATATTAATTATTAAGCAGAAATAAATTTCAAAGCTGCCCCATTATTACAATAACGTTTTCCAGTAGGTTGAGGCCCATCATTAAATACATGACCTTGATGACCTCCACATCTAACACAATGGTATTCAGTACGAGGATAAATTAATTTATAGTCAGTTTTTGTGGCAATATGTCCGGCAATTGGCTGATAAAAACTAGGCCATCCAGTGCCACTATCAAATTTAGTTTTTGATTCAAATAAAGGTAATTGACATCCGGCACAAACATAAGTACCCGTTCTTTTTTCCTTATCAAGAGGGCTGCTAAAGGCTCTTTCTGTGGCTTCTTGTCGTAAAACTTTATATTGTTCAGCAGTTAGTCTTTTTTTCCATTCTTCTTCTGATAAGGAGAGTTTTTGTATGTTTTTGTTTTCCCCAAAACTATCTTTAGGATAAATAGTTAAGGCTAGGGCTAAAGCTAATCCGCTAGTAGTTAAAAAATTGCGTCTATTCATAATTATTAAATCTATTCTATTGCCCTATTTTAGTTGAAACAGTCCACTACTGTCTATATTGAGATAATTTTCTATAAGCATCCGCTACAAAACCCACACCTCGTAAAAAACCAGTATTCGCACCGGGGCAAATATAATTAAGGGTATCAACATTGAAACGATCGACTAATTTCTCTACACTACGTAACTGTCGAGGCCAATGAAAAGTTTTAGCAGTGCGTAAAGGCATAATCTCACCCTGTTGATTTGGTAACAAATGTCTTCCCGTAAATAAAACTCCGCCAAGGCAATTATAATAAAGACAGGAGCTACCCGGAGAAAAACCCGGAGTCCATAAAGCTTGAAGATTAGAACTTAAAGTTAACTCTAACTGAAAAGGATTAACCTCAACTTCAGGCAATAAATAGGCTTCTTGTTCTTGAATAATAACCTGACAGCTAAGTAATTGCTGTATATCTTTAACTTTTTTACCAATACCTCCCCTATGGGTAAGAAACAACCAACTTACTCCACCACGCTCAAGAAGAAATTCTTGATTATTATTATCCCAAGCAGGACAATCTATTAAAATATTGCCCCTATTTCCTACAATAAAATAAGAAGTTGCACCCAAAGTTTCTCGATTGGGAGAAAAAGCAAAAATATTTTCAAGAATCTGACGTGGTGCTTTAGTATGGTTTTGGGGTGAATTAGTTGGCATTTGTTTTAAGATATTAATATAGGTTATTAACCAAGATTAGAATCATTATTGTAAATCATACTTTTGGCGATCTCAGCAAACCTGAGCCGCTAAAGCGATCGCAAAAAATAGGCTTATCAACTATGGAAGTTTTTTTAGTTTTTTTATTACTCAGTGTCCTAGCTTATTTCATGGTGAAAAATAATGCTCAAGGACGAACTAAAACACCAATTTGGTTATTATGGTTGGTAATGATTTCTCCTGCTTTAATTTGGACTTTATGGTTAATTTTAGTAGGTGAAAATAATCCTATTCCCACTGCTTTAGTCTTTTTACCTGTCTTTATTTCTCCTTTAGTATATTGGTGGTTAGTTGACTTAGGAAAAACTAAATCTGAGAATAATTTACCGGCAAAAAATGAAGATAAATCTTCAGAAAGTAAAGATGTAAAAGCAAAAATAACTCCAGTTAAACCTATCAGTGATAGTGAAGAATCTGAACTGCGAAATTGTTTTCCTTGGGGCATATATTATCTACAAAATATTGATTATCGTCCTCAAGCTATTCTCTGTCGAGGAAAATTACGAGCCACAGGAGAAACTGCTTATAAAACTATTAAGAAAAATGTAGAAAAAGTATTTGGCGATCGCTTCATTGTCTTATTTCAAGAAAGTTTACAAGGACAGCCATTTTTTGCCCTTGTACCTAATCCTTGGGAGAAAGGAAAAAACAAACAATTACAACCAGTTACCACTCCATTTGTTGCCATAAGTTTATTATTTATTACTTTATTTACCACCACAGTTATTGGTACTGAAATTAGTGGAGTTGCCCTAGAACAATTACAAAACGATCCTGCTTTATTAATCCAAGGATTACCCTATAGTTTAGGTTTTATGTCTATATTAGGTGTCCATGAATTATGGCATTATTTCGCCGCCAAATTTCATAAGATTAAAGCTACTTTACCCTATTTTATTCCCATTCCTTTTTTCCTAGGTACATTTGGTGCTTTTATCCAAATGCGTAGCCCTGTTCCTAATCGCAAAGCTTTATTTGATGTTGGTATTGCCGGGCCAATGGGTGGATTAATTATTGCTATTCCTGTGTTATTTTGGGGACTTTCTTTGTCAACAATTGTACCTTTAATGGACAAATCTAATTTATTATCTTTTCATGATTTAAACCCTAGATTTTCTTTGTTATTAAGTCTATTTACTAAATTAGCTAAAGGGAGTGAATTTATTCCTCAAACTGCCATTGATTTGCATCCTTTAGCAGTGGCTGGTTATCTAGGTTTAATATTTACTGCTCTTAATTTAATGCCCATAGGTTCCTTAGATGGTGGTCATATTGTTCATGCTATGTTTGGACAAAAAAATGCCGCTATCATTGGACAAGTTACCCGTTTATTAATGTTTATTTTGGCATTTACTCAACCTGATTTTTTAATTTGGGCTATTCTTTTATTATTAATGCCTATAGTAGATCAACCTGCCTTAAACGATGTCACAGAATTAGATAATAAACGAGATTTTTTAGGATTATTTTCCCTAATTATTTTAGCGATGATTCTTTTACCTATACCCGGTACTATTGCTCAACTTTTAAATATTTAATTAGTTAGCGAATAACGAATAACCAACCACTAACCACTAACCACTAACTATATTAATCCCTATTCATTGTTCTAATTTCTTTATGTAAGCTTAATGCTATATCCACTGCATCTTGTAATAATTCTTGATATTCACCTTCTTGTTTATTAGTTTCAAAACTGATTAAATTAGTTAGGTTATTTTCTAATTGCATAAACAATTGTATATTTTGATAAGGTTGAACAATTTGAGTAATTTGTAAGGCATTAATTAAGTTTTCTTTGATATTTCTCATAATTGCTAAAATTTCTTGATTAATGCCTGTGTTTCCTTTTTGCATAATTGCTATTTTCTGTCCTATCATCATCGTTTTTACTATGTGATTATAGGATTCTATTTTATTAATTAAATTACCTAAAGTCTCATTTTTCTTACCAAGAAAATAAAAATAAATATTCACAATAGAAACAATTATACAAGTAACTCCCAAGGTAACTTGAAGTATATAGAAATCACTGCTAATATTGCGTAATAACAAAATATTTATTGGCAAAACAAACACTAAAACAAGAATCACTAGAAAAACCTCAGTTAATAAAATAGAAAAAAATAATTGTTTCTGTCTTTTAAACCAAAAACAATAAAAATCTAAAGCAATTTTTCTTAAAATACCAATTTGGATAACTCGTTCTATTTCACTTTCCGTTATTAATAAATCTTCTAAATTCATTTTTTACCCTTGAGATTTTTAATTAACTGATTCCCAAAAATAATCTATTCAGTAACTTAAATATTTCAATATAAAAATTACTTTCTATTGGCCTAAATAAAGAAAATCCCTGTTCTGGATTGCCAAAAAATGGTCTCAATGTCCACCCTAATTGACTACCTACTAAAGCATATAAAAATAACCAACTTTTAAGAACTAAGATTCTTTGTTTATTGTCTGAAAATTTTTCTTTTATAAATCCTATCATTGACTTATAAAAGAAGTTAATACCCACCAATCCTGTGATAGCCAAAATAATAACATTTATTAAAATAAAAAAGCGATAATTATTAATAGATAAGCGGAAAAAAAGCGTAATTGGTGCAAATCCAAATAATAATACGCTAATAATAGACATTGAACATAATAATAAAGCTAAATACTGTCCAAATGAACGTTTAGAGCCAGCAATAATATCGAAAAAATATAAAGTTGGCAAACACATTACCATAGTTAATAAATATAATGCAGGTAGTTTAATGGTTGAAACCAACATTTGTAAACCACCACCAAAAGAACCAATAACTGCACCATAAATAGCAAAAAATACACTACTACTAATTAATAAAGATAAATTCTTTTTATCAATTTTAATTCCTTGGTCAATTTCCTGAATAAATTCCGAACGTTCCTGTAAAAAATTCATTAAAACAGCAAAATAATTCATAATTTATGTGCTACTATAATTTACTTCTAACCTATAATAATTGCTAAATATCAAAAATGACTACCTATGATGAGTAAAACAATACAAGTTATTGGCGGAGGTTTAGCAGGCACAGAAGCAGCTTGGCAAATTGCTCAAGCAGGAATACCTGTTGTCCTTCACGAAATGCGCCCGGTGCGTCTTAGCCCCGCTCATCATAGTGAAGAGTTAGCAGAATTAGTCTGTAGTAATTCCTTTGGTGCTATGGCTTGCGATCGCGCGGCGGGACTTTTGCATGAAGAATTGCGTCGTCTTGGCTCTATAATTATTAAAACTGCCGATCAACATTCAGTACCTGCGGGTGGTGCTTTAGCAGTAGATCGAGGTGTTTTCAGTCATGAATTAACCCAAACTTTAGCCAATCATCCTTTAATTGAGCTAAAACGTCAAGAAATCACCGAAATCCCCTCAGAAGGTATCGTAGTCCTCACCACAGGGCCTCTTACCAGTCCTAGTTTAGCTGAAGAGTTACATCGCTTTACGGGCATGGAATATATGAGCTTTTTTGATGCGGCTAGTCCCATAATTGTCGGCGAATCCATTAATCGAGACATTGCTTTTCTTGCTTCCCGTTACGACAAAGGAGAGGCAGCCTATCTTAATTGTCCTCTAAATAGGGAAGAATATCTCCATTTTTGGCAAGAGCTTTGTCAAGCAGAGCAAGCACCGATTAAGGATTTTGAGCGGGAAAATGCCAAGTTTTTTGAAGCTTGTCTTCCCATTGAAGAATTAGCACAACGTGGCGAAGATACCATGCGTTATGGCCCAATGAAACCTGTGGGTTTATTCGATCCCCGTTTGGGAGATTTTCGTGAGCCTGAAAATAAAGCTAAACGCCCTTATGCAGTGGTGCAATTAAGACAAGAAGATAAAGAGGGGCAGTTATGGAATATGGTTGGTTTTCAGACTAATTTGCGTTGGGGAGAGCAAAAACGGGTATTTTCCTTAATTCCGGGGTTAGAAAATGCAGAATTTGTCCGCATGGGTGTAATGCACCGCAATACTTTTATTAATTCTCCCCAATTGTTAAAGCCAACTTTACAGTTTAAAAACCGTTTAACTTTGTTAGCTGCTGGTCAATTAGTTGGTACAGAAGGTTATACGGCGGCGACGGCAGGAGGTTGGTTAGCTGGAACAAATGCGGCGAGGTTAGCTTTGGGATTAGAACCTGTAACCATACCTACAACTACAATGATGGGAGCTTTATTTGACTTTATTAGTTCTGCTTCTGCGAAACATTTTCAGCCAATGCCCCCTAATTTTGGGATTTTACCCCAGTTAGAACCTAAAATTCGTAATAAAAAAGAACGCTATAAAAGTTATTCTGAGCGTTCTTTAGTTGATTTAGATTCTTGGAGCAATAATCTTAAAACTAATCTGTTTTCTGCCATTATTTAAAGTTTAGGAACTTAACTCTTGTAAGTCTTGTAAATCGTAAATTAACTTTAGTTTAGCTACGTTTTCTTTATTTTTTTGAGCATTAATTACTGATTTTAAGTTTGGCATTTCTTGCCTACACTTTGGACAAAACCAGTAAGATTTTTTTTTTGCTAAAATAACTTAACAGTGTTTCTGAGCAACAAGGGCATTCATCAGAAATTTTTGGGTTTGAAACCCCGTCTTTCTAAGACGGCTTTACATT
>CAYPSO010000165.1:0-7551 GCA_964413275.1 uncultured bacterium
GGTTGTCTGAATTCTAATTCAATTTTGACTTAATTATCAAAGTGCGGAATGTGGGTTGTAACATTTGGGTTTGAGTAACAATTCCTGCTAATTCACCATTAGACTCTGTAACCACTAAACGACGAACTCGCAATTTTTCCATTAATTGATTAACAGCCCAAAGGGAATCTTGTGGTTTGACTGTGGATAGTGGAAAACTCATCACCTCTTGTGCCGATACTTTTTCAAAATCAATTCCTAAGCTCTGACATTGAACAATATCACGCTCTGTCACAATTCCCAATGGTTTAAAAGATTCAGATTCACTTAAAGTAGTAAGCTTTGGTAAAGTTAATGGAGCTTGTATGATTGATTCAATGGTTTTCTGTAAAGTCATGTTAATTTAAAAATACGAAGCTGATTTTTTTAAACTCAAGAATGGGTAATCAATCATAATTAACATAATCAATCAAAACTGGCATTCAGTTTAACATAACGAATAAATCATAACTAATAATAATTATTAACTGATAAATGATTATAGCTTTTCAATTTCAATCACCCGGGCCAATTTTATTAGATTTAGGAGCAATTCAAATACGCTGGTATGGTTTATTAATTGCTTCGGCTGTATTAATTGGTATTAGTTTATCTCAAAATTTAGCAACTCGTCGTAAATTCGATCCTCAATTAATCGCAGATTTTGCTATTTGGGGTATTTTGGCTGCGATTCTTGGTGCTAGAATTTATTATGTGTTATTTGAATGGCAAAGTTATGCTCAACGCCCAGAAGATATTTTTGCCATTTGGAAAGGTGGGATAGCAATTCATGGAGCAATTATTGGTGCTACTTTAGCGGGATTAATTTTTGCTAAAAAAAATCGAGTTTCTTTTTGGCAATTAGCTGATTTAATTGTTCCTGCTTTAATTTTAGGACAGGCTATTGGTCGTTGGGGTAATTTTTTTAATTCTGAAGCCTTTGGCGCACCGACTAATTTACCTTGGAAATTGTATATTCCTCCTACTAATAGACCACTGGAATATATGAGTTATAAATATTTTCATCCAACTTTTCTCTATGAATCTATCTGGAATTTAGGGGTTTTTGCTTTATTAATTTTTATTTTTTTCTGGGGTTTACGCAACCGAAATAAATTAAAAACAGGTACTTTAACTTTAGTTTATTTAATTTTTTATAGCAGTGGTCGAGTTTGGATTGAAGGTTTACGTACTGATAGTCTCATGTTTGGTCCTTTGAAAATAGCACAATTAGTTAGTTTAGGTGCGATCGCTTTTGGTATTTTTGGTTTAATTTGGTTATACAATCTTAAACGTCCTTTACCAGATGTTAAGTAAACTATTGCACATTTAGAAGGGCAGAGGCTTTTATATTTTTATAAGAGCTGTAATCCTTTTATTTTTGATCTAAGCTTAATTTACCTGCTCCCGCATAAATTACCATTAATAATCCTCCGATTAAACCAATATTTTTAAGAAAATTATTAATTTCATCTGGTGCTGCTAAAGGATTATGAAATACTAAGGTAGCAGGTATTAAAAAAATAATTAATAAAATCGAACCAATTTTTACCTTATAACCTAATAGGAGAGATAAAGCACCGAGTAATTGAAAAACCACAGTACCAACTAGTAATAAACCAGCTAAAGGTAATCCTTTTTCTGTCATCATTGCTTGAGTACCTTGAAAACCCAAGATATGACTAATGCTTGCTTTAAAGAATATTAAAGATAAACAAATTCTAGCTGCTAAAGGTAAATATTTCATGATGATTTACGGGTAGGGATAACTAATACTGGACAAGTTGCTTGTTTAATAATAGCTTCACTTATACTACCAATTAATGCCTTATATAAACCACTGTTACCGTGAGAGCCAACAACAATTAAATCTGCTTTGAGTTTATTAGCTTCATTCGTAAACATTGAAATGGGTGAATCAAAAATCTTAACTAATCACCGTGAGTTAAGTGTCTAGGTTTGTCTAGGTTTTTAGTAGGTGCTACAAGTCTTCTCATTTCTAAACTTTTTCAGCAAGTCCTAATTAGATGACTTTTTCTTTCTGGAAATATTTTGTAACCACATACTAATCCCTGTAACTGCCAACATTAACAAACCAAAAGCATTTAAAAAAGGATAAATATTTTCTAAATTAATTGGGCCAAACTTACCACGATGCCATTCTAAAAACTAATACAACACCTTCAACTCCTGTAAAAAAATAAAGGGCTTATTTTGAGGGTTTTAGCCCTCACTACAAACTTTTCAAAAAACGTGAATCTAAAACATTAGTCTAACTCCTCCCACAAATGTCACATCATCAGAACTTTCTCCGTCTTCTTCAGCTAAATCAGCAGTTTCTCCAAAAAGTTTATTCCAACTTACACCAATATAAGGAGCAATTTGACGATTAATTTCATAACGTAATCGCAATCCTAATTCTAAATTATTAAAACCAGAACCAACTCCAAATTCTTCAACTTTTTGAATAGCTAAATTAGTTTCTAATTTAGGTTGTAAAATTAATTTTTGAGATAATAAAAGTTCATATTCTGCTGTAAATCTGGCAGAAATATCTCCTTGATGACTAACAAAAAGTGCCGCATCAAGCTCAAAAAAATAGGGGGCTAATCCTTCTATACCAATAACAGCAAAACCCCTTCCTTGTCCACTATCGCCATATAATTGATCGTAACGTAAACCTACTTGAAAATCCCAATAAGGAGCAATTAATTTGCCATAAAGTAACTGTAATTCTGCTTCTCCATTACCATCATCAAGACTTACATCTCCTTCGCTTTTAATCCATAACTTGTTATAATCGCTCCCTACCCAACTAACAATATCCCAATTAAAGGTATTTTGATTATCATTTACTCGATATTCTAATTGGTCTATTAAAATCAAAGAAAAAGTTTGATTATCATGAATAGGTTCGCCCCATTCTTCTTGATTATTACTATCTAAACTTGGCTGATTGTGCTGAGATAATTTTAATTCTTTCTGACTATTAATTCCAGAATCAGTTTCAACAATTTCAGTGGATAAATTATTATTATTTAAAATATTTTCTTTTATCTCTTTATTTTCATTAAAAGTAAAGGAATTACTTTTATTTTCCAGTTTATCTAATTTTAATAACTGCAATAAATCGGCAGAATTTATCGAGTTTGATTTTAATTCTTCTATTTCTTGAGCATCTATTTTAGGAGTATTAAAACCCAGACTAATTAAACTAATTAATCCGGTAAAAACTAAATAATTTATTTTCATTTAGCTTAACTCCAAGGGACGATCTATTACAGCAACAGTGCGGAACATTCCTACTTCCATATGATACATTAAATGACAATGAAAAGCCCATTTCCCCGGTGCATCTACGGTAATTTCTGTTGATATTTTTTCGGCTGGTTTAACAATAATTGTATGTTTACGAGGTTTGTATTCTCCTGCTCCATTATCTAATTCCATCCACATTCCATGTAAATGTATGGGATGTTCCATCATAGTGTCATTAACAAAAGTTAAACGTAATCTTTCACCATTGTAAAAAGAAATTTCTTTTTCTTCTGAATATTTCTTCCCATCAAATGACCACATATAACGTTCCATATTTCCGGTTAAATGTAGTTCTATTTCTCGCTCTGGTTTACGTGAATCTGGCCAGGGTTTTAAGCTGCGTAAATCAGTATAAACTAATACCTTAGTACCCGTATTTTCTAAACCGATACCGGGTTCGTTTAAACGGTTTTTAACCATCATAGGTACGGCAGCATTACCTAAACCATGATTATCTGGACCATGCTCAACGGGTGCATTATTAGACATATCGTGATCCATACCGGGCATATCATGGTTCATATCAGACATATCGTGATTCATACCGGGCATATCATGGTTCATATCAGACATATCGTGATCCATGCCCATATCAGCCATAGTTCTCAAAGGCCTCTGGCGAAGTTCAGGAATAGATGCAGACATTCCTTGATTTAAGGCTAAAGTACCACGAGCATAACCACTGCGATCCATTGTTTCTGCAAAAATAGTATAGGCTTGCTCTTGTTGTGGTTCGATAATTACATCGTAGGTTTCCGCTACCCCAATGCGAAACTCATCTATACTTACAGGTTGCACATTTTGGCCATCTGCTTGTACCACTGTCATTTTTAAACCAGGAATCCGCACATCAAAGAAAGTCATTGCTGAAGCATTGATAAACCTAAGCCTTACTTTTTCCCCCGGTTGAAAAAGCCCTGTCCAATTAGATTCAGGAGCTAAACCATTCATGAGATAGGTATAGGTTGCTCCAGTAACATCAGCAATATCACTAGGATCCATGCGCATTCCTTTCCACGTCCAATCTTGACCTAAACTACCGATTGTGCGTCTTTGATAGTTATAGTAAGTGGGCATTTTTTTCAAATTAGAGAGAATCTTATGGGGATTTTCAAAAGTCCAATCTGAAAGTAAGATTACATAATCGCGATCGTAGCTGAAAGGTTCAGGTTCAATAGGATCGATAATTATAGCACCAAAATGTCCGAGTTGTTCCTGCATTCCACTATGACTGTGATACCAGTATGTACCGCTTTGAGTCACGGGGAATTGATAAGTAAAAGTTTCCCCCGGTTTAATTCCAGCAAAGCTAATTCCGGGTACTCCATCCATATTAAAAGGTAAAAGAATACCATGCCAATGAATGGAAGTATCTTCTCGTAAATTATTGGCCACCTTGATGGTGGCTGTTTGTCCTTCTTTTAAGCGAATTAATTTCCCTGGTAAAGTATTATTAACTGTTATAGCAGTGGTTTGTCGATGTGCGATCGCAAGTTTAGTTTCTTGAATTTGTAGATTAATAATATCGGGATATTTAGTTTGACTGGGTAAACTTTTCAGGGAAGCAGTTTGTTTAGCCTGAACAGGAATAATTTGGTTTAAACCCACTGTTATACCAATTCCTGTTGTGAAACGAAGAAAATTACGCCGGCTAAGTACATTGTATTTTAATGTCATGCTAAATAAAAATAATTAGTAAAAAATTTATTTTCAATTTTTATGTTGAAGCAAAAATATGAAATGAGGATGAAACCATATTATCTGTAGGATTAATTATTTTTTAATCTCTAAATTACCCATCATTCCTAAATCTTCATGATCTAAAATGTGGCAATGATAAACTGTTTTACCGACAAAATCTTCAAAAGGAATGCGAATTTTTACTGTTTCTCCCCTAGGTACTAAAACAGTATCCCGCCACGCTAAAAAAGGTTCATTTTTACCATTACGACTAATTACTTGAAAAGAATTTACATGAATATGGAAAGGATGATCCATTACTCCTGTGTTTATTAATTCCCATTCTTCAACGGTATTAAGTTTTACTTCGGTATCAATACGTTGATGATTATAAGGTTGACCATTAATTAAAAATGTCATGCCCACTCCCGGAGACATTCCATGATTCAGGGTAAAACTACGGATTTTTTCAGGCTCAGGTAAAGAAGAAATAGATGTTAATTGACTTGGTAAAGATAGATTTTCAGTTTTTCCTTCATAGTTAATGGTTGCTAAGATTGTAAAGATATTATTATTTGGACGAATGCCCATCATGCCGCCGCCCATTCTGCCACCCATCATGCCCATTTGTCCTCGGTTGTAGGGTAAGTTGAGTAGGCGATAGGCTTGAGGAGTTTGATTTCCTTTTATTAATATTTCAACCCTTTGCCCCGGAGTAAGTAATAATTGTTGCAATTCCAAAGGTTGAGCTATTGCTCCTCCATCGGTAGCAATTAGATAGAAAGGATGATTTTCTAAAGAAAGATTGTAAAAACGAGAGGTAGAAGCATTAAGAATCCGTAAACGTAATAAACCATTCTCTAATAAACTAAAACTAGGGTTAACTTCTCCATTAACCGTAATTATATTCCCTTCTCTCCCTGCCATAATTGACATCTGATTAGAAGGAAATAAGTTTCCTTGACTATCTAAGGGAAAATCTTGTAAAACTAAAAATTCTTCTTGAGCCGTTTTAACTTCAGGAATTTCATCTAATTTTCCCCGAATCACAAACAATCCTGCCAAACCTCCCGATAACTGCTCGGCTACATATCCATGTAAATGGGGATGATACCAAAATGTACCGGCGGGCTGATTTTGGGGAATTTCAAATTCGTAGGTAAAGCTTTTTTTGGGCTTAATTTTTAAAAAAACATTATCTCCTGTTCCTGTAGGCGAAATATGTAAGCCATGATAATGTAAATTAGTCGGTTGCTGTAGATTATTAGTTAAGGTAAGACGCACTTTATCTCCTGCTTTAGCTTCTAAACGAGGAGCAGGAATTTGTCCATTATAAGTAAGTAAATAGGCCGTATTTTCTCCTATATTTACCTCACTATAATTGGCTTCTAAATTAACTTCTAATAATCCATTTTCACTTTGATAAAGTTTAGCTGAGTTGAGGAGTTTTGTTGCTAAAGAAAATTTAGATTTACCCTGTTTCCACCATAAACTACTTCCTATAACTATGCCTCCAGTAGTCATAGCTAAAGCCATAAATTGACGACGGTTAATTTGTCCCATGTTAATAAGTTTCGTAAGTTTTAAAAACTTCTACTGCTCCATTTTTTTCTAATGCAAGGATGTCAAAGGGTTGTTTATTGTCTCCTGCTTCCATACCGGGTGTACCTAAAGGCATTCCGGGTACAGTTAAGCCTACTAAATCAGGCTTTTGTTTGAGAAAACCCTTAATATCATCAGCCGGAATATGCCCTTCCATGACATAACCATCAATAATACTTGTGTGACAAGATGCTAAGTCGGCTGGAATATTGTATTGTTGCTTAATTGCTTCTATATTGTCTGTTTTAATATCAGTAATCTGAAAACCATGTTTTTTAGCGTGTTCAATCCATATTCCGCAACATCCACAGGATGGACTGCGATAAACGGTCATATTCATGTTTCCTGAATACGATTCCCTTGGTTGATCCCAAACACTGGCTAAAACGGTATTATTTGGTTTATTAGAGGGAGTTTGAGCATAGTTAGTAGAGGTTAAGTAAATGCCTCCTACTAAGGTTACAACAGCAACACCTGCGATGGCGTACCCGCGCCACTTCGAGATGGCAGTTAATAAATAACGTTTTAACATAAATGTTTTCCTATAAGTATTTTTTTTATTCAATTTTTACCATAGCTTATAAATATGAAATTAGGATGAAAAATCATATATCTAGAAAGTTATCAAAATTTCAAGAATTAGATAGTAATGCTTTTTGACTTTATATCTAATACCTAATCCTAAATCAATTATTTTATTTTAGGAGAATTATAATTGCTTGATAATGGGCGACGGGTTTTTGCTTCTAATTGACTCACTTCTTTTTGTAAGAAAAAGTTAAGAAAAGTACGAATTCCTGTAATTGCTCCTAATTGTAAAATGGCATCCTAACTTGGAGATATAGCAGTGCCGACAATGTCAGCAGCTAATAAAAATTCGTAAGCGTTCAGGGGGGTTAGAAAATATGGTAGTTTAGAGGCATGGAAAAAGAG
>CAYPSO010000166.1:0-5739 GCA_964413275.1 uncultured bacterium
CTCCTCCTACTTTTAAATATTCACTGAAATCAAAACTATCTTGAGCTTGGAAATCTTGGATGATGTCTCTATCTTTTGAGCCATCTGCAAATATATCTGCACCAAAATAGAAGGTATCTTTACCTTGTCCACCTCTTAAAAGGTCATTACCTCGGCCACCTTTGAGCAAATCATCTCCTTGATCACCAATCAGAGTGTCATTACCCTGACCACCTAATAATAAATCCCTATTTTTACCACCATTAAGAAGGTCATCACCATCACCGCCTTTCAAGGTGTCTCTACCTTTACCACCATTAAGTTTATCCTTACCACTATCACCAAGAAGGATGTCATTACCATTTTGGCCATTTAAGGTATCATTACCTTTACCACCATTAAGCTTATCCTTACCTGGACCACCATTAAGTTTATCGTTACCCCTTTTACCAAAAAGAACGTCATTACCGCCTTTGCCATTAATAACATCTTTTTGATTAGTACCCTTTAATCTGTCCTTACCGGATGTACCATTAATGATTCGGTTATTATTGGTATTAATGTCTCTTAGATAAATTAGAGGCGTATCAATGCCCTGAGCATTCATGTTACTGCCATTGGACGTGAAGACAATGTAGCCTCGGTCTCCAGAGATTGTTCCATCATAAGATTCAGTGCCGAGGAAACCCCCTACTGGCTCGTCTCCATTGGCATTAACTGACACACGAGTTGTTTTTCCTGCCACAATGTCACGGACAAATACATCTAAAGCATTATTGGTATCTCCCTCCACCAAGTTATTAGCCACTGATTGAAAAACAATATAGCGGCCATCAGTAGAAATCGCCGACTTACTGAACCCCATTCTACTCGAACCATTGGCTTGATTGCCATTGCTATCGACGGAGATTCTAGTTGTCTTGCGGGTTTGGAGGTCGTGCATAAACACATCCGCGACTCCATTAGTGTCATTAGGAACTAGGTTGGTGTAGCTGGAGCGAAACACCACATAGCGTCCATCAGGAGACATCACCGGATCGGTTGCCTCGCTTGAATCAGGTATTTCATTCTCTGACACCCCACTTCCTTTCTCCCCCTGAGAGTTCACAGAAGCCATGATTGTTTTTTTAGTTTTGCGATCGCGGATGAAAACATCAAAATCATTAAAGTTATCTGCTCCTGCTAAGTTATCAGCTAGAGAATGGAAAGCAATAAAACGCCCATCGGCTGAAATTGAAGAGCTAGATGAAAAACTATTGCCTGGAATCCCTTGAGAGTTAACGGAAATGATTTCGGTTGTTTCTGCTTTAATATCTCTGACAAAAATGTCTTTTTCGCCATTGTTTTCTCCGGCAAAGGCAGCTTCGGTTTCAAATGCTACAAAACGCCCATCAGCAGAAATTGAAGGTCTGAATAAAAAGCCAAATAAATTTGCGGGAATCGCATTGCCGTCTGAATCTACAGAAATTCTAATTGTTGTCCCTGCTACCACATCTCGCAGAAATAGATCGTCTTCGCCGTTAGTGTCATTAGGAACTAAATTGGTTGCACTGGAGGCAAAAGCCACAAAACGCCCATCGGCTGAAACAGCAAGGGGATCGAAAGATATATTAGAGCCAATACCATTCCCCACCTCTCCTTCGGAAGAGATGGAGATATAAGAAGACTCGCCTGTAAACAAATCTCGAATAAATACATCTCCAAATTTTCTAAAAACCAAATATTGTCCATTGGCTGAAATAACGGGAGCTTCTTGAAAGAATGTGCCAATTTGAATTGTAGTTCCCATTTTTCTCTCCTAAACTCACTATTTAGCTATTAATTTAAAAATAGCTTTACTTTTTATTTAACTAATTAAAAGATCCTTGACATTATTATCATTACTATCATCAATCGCCAACCAAAAAATATCAAAACGAGGGACGACCTATAATATTAATTATTAACATATTTTTTAATAAACCTGATAAATTTTTATATGTCTAACAAAAATAACTTATAACTTATATTGATATGGGCAACACATTTGGACATTTATTCAGAATTACTACCTTTGGTGAGTCCCATGGTGGAGGTGTAGGAGTAGTTATTGATGGATGTCCGCCACAATTAGAAATTTCAGAAGCAGAGATTCAGGTAGAATTAGACCGCAGAAAACCCGGACAAAGCAAAATTACTACTCCACGAAGAGAAACCGATACTTGTGAAATAATTTCTGGAGTATTTGAAGGGAAAACTACTGGAACTCCCATTGCCATTTTAGTACGCAACAAAGATGCGCGATCGCACGATTATGATGAAATGGCCGAAAAATATCGTCCTTCCCATGCAGATGTTACCTATGATAGTAAATATGGTTTCCGTAATTGGCAGGGTGGGGGTAGGTCTTCGGCAAGAGAAACCATTGGTAGAGTGGCCGCAGGTGCGATCGCCAAAAAAATTCTCAAACAAACCGCAGGAGTAGAAATAATAGCTTATGTCAGTCGCATTAAAGACCTAGAAGCCACAGTTGACCCTAATACTGTCACCTTAGAACAGGTAGAAAGCAATATTGTACGATGTCCTGACTCTGAATGTGCTGAAAAAATGATCGACCTCATCGACCAAATTAGACGGGATAAAAACTCCATCGGTGGCGTAGTTGAATGCGTAGCCCGCCATGTACCTAAAGGCTTAGGAATGCCAGTATTTGATAAACTAGAAGCCGACTTAGCCAAAGCTGTGATGTCCTTACCCGCTAGTAAAGGCTTTGAAATCGGATCGGGTTTTGCTGGTACATTATTAACAGGTAGCGAACATAACGACGAATACTATATCGATGAAAAAGGCGAAATTCGTACGGCCACTAATCGCTCTGGTGGTATTCAAGGGGGAATTTCCAACGGAGAAAATATAGTTATTAGAACCGCCTTTAAACCTACTGCCACTATAGGTAAAGAACAACGCACAGTTACCCGTAGCAAAGAAGAAACTACCCTAGCAGCTAAAGGAAGACACGATCCTTGCGTTTTACCCCGTGCCGTGCCTATGGTAGAAGCAATGGTAGCCTTAGTTTTGTGCGATCATCTTTTACGCCATCACGGTCAATGTAATTTACTTTAAACTAGCTTTTTAGTACAAAAAAAAGGGGACAAAAATTTGTCCTTCAAGATTTATACAGCTACTGGAGTTTTAGACCAAACCCCATTTTCATCTTCTTGATCTTGTGCGTGAATTGCCGTCCAAGCAGTGTGTTCGGCTTTTAATTCATCATTGGTTTCATCAAAAACTTGATTATATTGCTCGATGAATGTTTTTTGAGCTTCTGATGAGAGATGGGTTCTTACTTCAGGGGATAAATCTTCTTCGCTTTCACAACGCCCAGGGCAAGGACGAGGTAAGATGGTATCACTAACATGAATTTCTTGTCCACCTTCACTTTCGATTAAAAGGCGATATTCTCCTGATTTATCCGCAGGTACTTCCACCATAAGCAAAAATTCCCCTGCTTGTAAGCGTGTTTGGTAAATGGTTGCTTTTTCTTCAGACATTCCTAAAGTAGTCAGGAAAGAAGCTAAACCTGCACCAGCACTACCTGCGATCGCAAATGCGCCACCGAAGGTGATCGCACCTGTTGCTGCACCAAGTAAAATGGAGCTAATCGGCCCTGCTGCAACTACTGAACCAACAAAGGGGATGAATAAAACTCCCACACCTGTTAATAAACTCAGTAAAGAGCCAAATAAAGAACCAAAAATTGCACCTGTTCTTAAACCACCTAAGATGACTGAATAATTGGTTATTTTTGAATAATTTTAGGCTGCAATAAAGGAGCGCAACATCCATGCCATTTCTTCATGCTGTTCCATTAATCCTGTTAAGAAATCAGCAGTTCCTTCATCCTTAAATTGTTCAGAACAAGTGTTAATATGTTCGCGAAGATTACGAATTACTTGCTCATGATCGTGTAGCAAATTTTGTACCATTTCTTCGGATTTAGGAATGTTATTAGAGTTTTCTTCGAGAGTGGTTAGTTCGATAAAATCCTTGGCTGTACCTACGGGATAACTTCCTAAAGCTCTTACTCTTTCTGCACAAGCGTCAATATTTTCAGTTAAAGTTTCGTATTGTTCTTCCCATAATTTATGAAGGGTTCGGAATTGTTCACCTCTTACATCCCAATGATATTTTTTGGTTTTAATTAAGAGAATATACATATCTGATAAATCTCTATTTAAAAGATTAACAGAACCTAAACGTTGTTCTTCAGTTAAGCCAATGTTTAAAGTTACCATAAATTGAATTTCCTTTTTTCTTATCTTCACTTACCATTGAAACAAAAATTCACATAAAAATAATCTATAAATAGATGTAAACTTTAATATGTCTTAGGGTAGATAAGTTAATAGGTAAAAGGGAGGGGGTAAGAGGTAATGGGTAAAAGGGAGAAGCTAATTACTAATTCCTATAAATTTACTCATTTTATCTTACTATTTAATTCCTCCAGATTTTAAAACACTGATAATCCACCAAATACCTAAAAAACTAGCAGCAGCAAAAAGAATATTACTCAGCACAGAAACTTGAGTAGTATTTGAACCAGTGGAAATAATTGCTGCTCCCATAATTAAAGAACCAACTACTACACTAAAAGAAAGACGATTTGCTGAGTCATCTATACTACTTTTTAATAAGCCTAAATCTTGAATGGTGAGATTCCATTTCAAAGTTTCTGAAGTAAGTCGATCTAAAAGTAAATCTATTTGACGGGGCGATCGCAAATATAAACTTTTGAAATCAAGGGCAGTTTTTAAGGCTGTTTCTATAGGATTATCACCTAATAATTGACGACGAAATAAGTCAGTCATCAAAGGTTTTATTTCATTTAAAAGATTAATTTCTGGATCAAAAGTTCTGGCAACTCCTTCTAAATTAGCCAAGGTTTTAGCATATAATCCCATATTACTAGGAAGACGTATTTTATTATTGCGAGATATTTGTAAAATCTCATAAAATACTTCACTAAAATTAATTTGTGACAAGCTAAGATTATAATATTTACGTAACATACGATCGTAATCATTTTCTAATCTAGCTAAACTTATTGGTTGTCCAGATTCAGCAAGTTCTAAAGTTAATTGAGCGCATCTTTGAGCATCTATATCAACAATTGCTAATAACATTTCTGTTAAAATAGTCTGGGTGCGTGGATCTAAACGCCCAATCATTCCGCAGTCTAAAAGAGCAAGTTTGCCATTTTCTAAATAAAAAATATTTCCCGGATGAGGATCTGCATGGAAAAAACCATTAAGATAAATTTGTTGAAAAAATACTCGGAATAAAATGGTAGTAATTTCTTTTCTTTTTTGTTTAATATTATTAGATATATCTTTAGTTTGAGACTCAGAAATATTAGATGATAAAATTGGTTTACCCTTTAACCATTCTAATGTTAATAAATTTGGAGTAGTTAAATCCCAATAAACTTTCGGAATTACTAAATCTTTAGGATCGAACCAATTACTTTCAGATAAATTACGCCTTAATTGTTCTGTATAATTAGCTTCTGTAGTAAAGTCTAATTCTGCTTTAATTGCTGTGGTAAATTCTGTCGCTAAAGCAACAATATCATAATCTTTACCGAAATCAGTTAATGATACTAATTCGGCTAAACTATGAATTAAATTTATATCTTGATCTACGATTTTTTCTATCCCCGGACGTTGTATTTTTAAGGCTAGAGTTTGTCCATTTTTAAGGGTTGCTCGATGCACTTGAGCT
>CAYPSO010000166.1:5839-7454 GCA_964413275.1 uncultured bacterium
TAAGAACTAGGATTTTAAAATATGATTCAATTATTGTTAAAACTTTAGTAATTTAGGAGCTTAGAAAAAAAATAATTCCATCGTTGCGATAATTTGTTTTATATATTTTACTTGTCAGATTAATCATAAATAGATGGAAAATTCTGAAATTATATACTCCTAAATTTTCAGAATTTTTCAATTACATTGAGTTTTAAATTTACTTGTTATCTTTTACTTATTTATTTAAATCTAAATAAGTATAGATATTCTCAATTGCTTCCAGGGCATAATCATCATTAGGACGCTCTTTTAAGGCTCGATGGAAATGGATTAAAGCTAAATAATAAGAACTAGTATCTGTTGCTCTATAACCAGCTTCCATATATCGATCGTAATCTTTATTTTGATTAGTTTCTTGAATATTTTGCTCATCTAACATTTTTAAAGCATTTTGATAAGCTACTTCTGCATATTTATTACTAGGAAATTCATTTAATGCTTTTTGAAAGTATGTTGAAGCAATATAGTAGTTTTCCTTATCCATAGAATCATAACCCCATCTCATATAGCGATCGTAATCAGGTTGATTGGTGAGTCTATAACTGGGGTCATTCAAACCTCTAGCCGATGGCACTTTTTCTACTATGGGCAATACTTCATTTGCCTCTGCTTTTGCTTCTAAGGGAAATAAAATTCCTAAACCTAATAATAATCCTAAAATTGTTGTTGTTTTATTTACTTTACAAATCATAAATTTTTAATTATATTGCTGACTTTATATAACATTTTGTACTTTTTTTTAATAACTTTCATCAACCCTTGGACTGATTTGAAAATATTTGTTTTAATACCTAAGATGTATTTATTGATTTTATATTGCAAATTTTACTCGAATCTAACTAAAGGAAGATGAATTTATTTTTTAAGAAAGATATAATTAAATCTTTAAATAAAAAAATAAGTGTTATTTTTATAGAAACAACACTTACATCTATATTCAATTTCAAGACTATTAAAACTTATTAACCGCTTTTTCAAAAGCACTATTTAATTCATTCCAAGCATTTTCAAAGCCACTCTGGATTTCATTCCAAGCATCTTCAGTAGAGTTCTGCATTTCTTCAAACTTATTGTTTACTGCATCTCGTTTGGCATAAAGTTCTTCCATTTTACTGTGATATTCTACAGCAGCATTTGCTTTAGCTTGTTCTCCTTTAGCCTTTAACTCATCAATTTGAGCATTTATTTTATCTATTTTTGCTTTTACTTTTTTTTCGTATTCTTGTTTAGAATTAGTTTTACTAACCATAATAATTTTAACTCCTGCTTTTATGATTTACATTTATCAGTATAATTATTTTTAAAAATCTTATACATCTATCGAAGGTTATAAACTAATTAAAAATTTTTCTTCCTCCTATGAGCTAATAGGAAATACCACCAGAGATGGATACTAAATATTTTGATGCTTGATAAATTAATAAGTGTAGTAATTCAAGCGGATTTGTTAATGAATTTATTAATGGAAACAAGCACGATAACAAGTAATAGTTCATCTCTAGTATTAACATTAGTTTTCCTGGAATTATTTAATAATATATCTTTAACTTGCCTAGCTATTCAAGCTAGGTTT
>CAYPSO010000167.1:0-7348 GCA_964413275.1 uncultured bacterium
GGGGATTCAGTGCTTGTTCTAATCCTTCTTCCACAAATCTTTGCCTCACTCTCTCTATTGTCCTCCTGCTCACCTCTAAGGCTTGACTAATGTTATCATCATTCCACCCCCCATTCTCTTGATTAATGTCTGCTTTAAGTAAAATACGAGCATGATTAATTTTTCGAGCAGCAGCTTTCCCTTTTTGGGTTAATTCTTGCAGAATTTGGCGTTCAGTCTCAGTCAGAGAGACGATATATTTTTTAGCTGGCATATTTGAGCATATTGGACAAGATTTACATCTCCTATTATCCTTCATTATGGCTTTGACAGACCACTAGCATTGGAGTAATATTAATTTCAACATTACCGCAATCAGTCCTAGTTCCTCCTCCTGATGTGTTAGTCTCTATTGTAATCTTTGAAGTCGATCTTGATGATGACTGATAACTTTCTCTTTTATTCTGTGCAACCAAAATATTTTGATTTAGTGAAATAATTAAACTACATAAACCACAAGCTTTTTGCAAATTTATCATAGGTAAAGTCAACTATTATTTAAGTACAACAAATGGTTTGTCATCATAAACTTTTTTTTAATCTAATTTCAATAGCAATCATCATCAATTCATTTATCTTTCCTGAAATAGCTAAATCTGAATCAGCTATGAGTTATTTTCAACAAGGAAATTTTTCCAAAGCAGTCGTACTCTGGAAAGAGGAATTAGAAAATTACCAGAAGCAAAATCACCCAGAAGCTCAAATCAAAATACACTTAAACTTAGTTCAAGCCTATAATCAATTAGGTTTTTATAGATTAGCACATCAAGACAATTCAGAAGCGCTCAAATTGGCAAACAATCATAATTTTGAGGAATTAAAGGCGATCGCCTATACCCTCCAAGGGGATACTTATCAGATAGAGAAGAACTGGGAACAATCCATTGCTGCTTATGAAAAAAGTCTAAAATTTGTACAGAATTCACAATGGCAAATTGCCACCTATAATAGCCTTGTCAAGGCTTATCAATCCTATGCTCAGGAATTAGAAAAAAAAGCTGAGATTATCAAAAAACAAAAAGAGATAAGCCTGAATAATTTTGATTACAAAAATCAACAAATCAATCAAGATAAAGCCAAAGAATATGCCTTAATAGCCTAGAATCTTGCTCAACATCAATCCAATCTAAATACGGTACAAGCTTGGCTTAATCTTGAATCCTTGTCTCCTAATTATCCCAAACCGGATTATACTTTTATTTGGCAGCTCCTGAATCAGTCTATTCATTCAAGGGATACCATTAATTTATTATTTAACCTAGCTCAATATGTGCCTTTAAATCAAAAAGAGTCAATTCTTATTACTGCACAAAAACAAGCTGAAAAACTAGGAGATCAATCTTCACTTTCGCTTATTTTAACTGAATTAAGTAAACTACAATCAGACTTAAATCAAGCATTAAATTTAGGACAACAAGCTCAACTGATAGCACAGCAAAACTTCGACTATGAAAATTTATATTTGGCTTCTTGGGAAGCTGGAAAAATTTATCACAAATTAGAAAACTTTACCCTAGCCAAAGAAGCATATCGACAAGCTATTTCTTCAGGACAAAAAATTAATTCTTCAAATTTTATTAATGATTCTCTATATCGAGAATTTATTGATTTATTACTGGAAACTAACGAAGAACAGAATATTAAAGAAGCTTTAAAGATTGGAGATTTAATCCAACTTTCTAATTTACAGAATTATTTTGGTGATAATTGTATTGTACTATCAGAATCAAATCAAACAACAGATATTCTTACTACATCTCAGGCTGCTTTAATTAGAACTATTATTTTACCCAATTATACTTATTTAATCCTCAAATTACCCGAACAAATTAGCACATATAAAATCAAAATCAGTCAATCAAAATTAGAGCAAAAAGTACAATTATTTTACCAACAATTAAATCGAATTGACAATAATAATTATCTATCATTAGCTCAGGAGTTATATCACTTATTAATTAATCCAATTCAATCTGACTTAGAAAAAAATGAAATTAAGAACCTAATTTTTGTCAATGACGGAGTTCTAAGAAATATCCCCATGGCGACACTTTATCACAATAATCAATTTTTAATTGAAAATTATGGAGTGGTTAATTCTTTAGGATTAAATATCAAACCATTATCTGATGAAAATAGATATAAGCTGATCAGCTTTGGTATTTCTGAAGCGAATAATAATTTTAATGAGCTTCCTTTTGTTGTTCAGGAAATAAAAGCAATTACCGAGTTAAAAAATGGTGATTTTTTTCTTAATGAAAAATTTACTAAAAAACAACTAAGTCAAGTAATTAATAATAATAAATCTGAAAATTTAATTATTCATATAGCAAGTCACGGAAAGTTTACTGGATTATTAGAAAATTCTTATATTCAAGCATGGGATAAAGCCATCATAATCCCCGAATTAGAATTATTATTAAGTTCTTCTGGAAATCCTATTGAACTTCTAATTTTAAGTGCTTGTGAAAGTTCAGTGGGAAATGATACTTCAATTTTAGGACTAGCAGGGGTAGCTCTAAGAAGTAATGTCAAACAAACTATTGGAACTCTTTGGCCAGTGAATGATAGTGCGATGAGCGAAATAATGACCGAATTTTACAGTAATTTAGGGACGATGAATCCTGCCGAAGCTCTAAGAGTAGCACAAATTAAAGAACTACAAAAGTTAACTCAGCATCCCCAGAATTGGGGTAGCTTAATTTTCTTCTTTTAATAAGGCGTAAAAATAGAGAAGCTGTCACCAACTGCAAAGTAGGCTGAAACCCTGTCAGATAGGGAACTTCCCGCTCACTTCCTCATAAACTTCCTGTGCACCGCCAATACTTAAACGGGAATATACCTCTAAAGATTGTCGTGAAGAATGACCCGAATAAGGTTGAGTCAAGGCATCATCAATTCCTGGTTTTTTTTGCTAATTACTAGAGTCGGAACTTTCCTGCTAACATCATAGCCTTTTCAAGTTGATTTTCTCAGTCAAAAAAGCAGAATTAACAAAAAGTGCCAACTCATAAGGAAAAATAGTAACTTACTGGTTTCCTCAAGTTGAGTTATTAGACTTCTTGCAGAAGTCGGGAGTCGGGAATCGGGGAATTTTCAGCCAAGGAAAATCGACTCCCCACTCCCGAATCACGACTCCCTGCCTCTTGCAAAAAGGACTTTTGCAAGAGGTCTATTAGGTCGGGCGTCCCATAATCGACAGACAACGATCGCGCCAGGTCTTGGCTTCTTTCAGTTCTTGAAACAACCTATTCCATTCATGAAGGGCAATTGTCACAGGATTATGAGATCGAAGCGGATGAGTCAATCCGTAAATTGGAGGGCGATCGGGATGTTCTTCTGTAAATGTACTAAATAAGCGATCAAAAATAATTAAAACACCACCGTAGTTGCGATCGATGTACTCCGGATTAGACCCATGATGAACTCGATGATGAGAGGGGGTGTTTAAGAGCCACTCTAGCCAACCCAGTTTGGGAATTAGTTCAGTGTGAATCCAAAATTGATACAGCAAGTTTATGCCCAAGGTTACTGCGATCGCGATGGGATGAAAACCTAACCAACACAGTGGTATAAAGAACAGGAAATTTCCAGACAACCATCCTGTCCAGCCCAATCGGAATGAGGCTGATAGATTGAAATGGTTTGCCGAGTGATGCACTGCATGGGTTGCCCATAGCCAGCGAATTTCGTGGGCAAACCGATGATACCAGTAGTAGAAAAATTCAACTCCTATAAATAACCAAAGGATCGTCCAACCATGATTTAAAGAAATCGTCCATAAGCGATGTTCCCAGAAAAATGAGTAAACCCCCATGGGAATTAATGTAAAAACAGTGCTAGTAATTCGATGTCCGAGCGCAACACCTAGAGATGCTAAACTTTCTTTCCAAGAGAAAATAGACTTGTGGCTACGCTCAATTAGAATTACTTCGAGCAAAATAATGATCAGTAAGAGTGGATACACAGAATAGATAAAATGGTAGGGCATAGTAACAAAAAAATCGGAAATAGTAGAATAAAAAATAGGGATAAGAGTACTCTCATCCCTACTCTGAAATCATTTGAAGCAAATTATAATCACTCCATAAACGAACTTCGGTTACCTATTGATAGTGCGAGTGGTAGTTTGAGAATTGCCTCTATAACCTGTGCGAGTAGTAGTTTGCTGACCGTTGCCCCAAGTGCGATTAGTGGTTTGAGAGTTACCATTAGGGCTTGTGCGGGTGGTGGTTTGCTGACCATTGCCCCAAGTACGATTAGTGGTTTGAGAATTACCGTTAGGACCAGTGCGAACTGTAGTTTGCTGAGCAAAAGCCGCTCCGTTTAGTGTGAAAAATGCTAATCCCAGTGCGAAAGAAAAGCTAAGAATTGATTTGTGCATGATGTATTCCTCCTAATATGAGTTAAAACAATCGATCGCAGTAACAGTTAGCAAGTTTACTTGTTTGAACTTTGAGGGCTTTGCTGAATCTGCTGCCTTTGTTCTGGAGTTAGGATATCGTCAATCTCCGATCGCATTCTCTGCAAAATGTTTGTCATTTGCCGACGCTCCTTGAAAGAGAGATTGAGTGATTGAACGGCAAAGCGTACTCCATTACCTTGGGAAAGGGCATTGTTGAACTGAGCTTGTTGCTCAGGTGTGAGCAAATTTTCTAACTGAGATTGAGTTTGTTCGCTCATAGCCTCAAGTTGAGTTTGTTGTGAGGGCGTCAGTTGAATCTCAGCCAAGGCTGGAAATAAATAGGTAACTGAATTTGAATCAGCTCGTGCCATGAGAGGAAACAGGGAAGTTGATATGATTAGTCCACTCCCGAGCCAAGAAATTAATTGTCTTTTCATCAAAGTTGCTCCTGTTTGTTTCTGTACATTTACAATATAAAAGTTGCAACCATTGAACCACTAGAGAATAACGTCCTAACTTTTAGGGACTTTAGTCCTTCTCCTTGGTTAACCTTTGTTTGATATACTGATTGGCAAAACCTCAGCAATGGTTGTAATTGCCATGAATCAATTTCCTAAGTCTCGATCGTCGCTATTGCAATTACTCATGATTTTGGAGTGGGTGTTGCTAGGTATTGTCGCAATTTCTCAGATAATCGTGGTGCTGTTTACGACAGTGCCGAATTTACTAATTGTGAACATTTTCGGACTAGGATTTTTTACAGTACTAGGGCGGATAACACCAAACAAGAATATCTCTAAGCTGATTTATACTCTTGTAGAGTTTGGACTGATTTTCTGTTTGGTATTCTGGGGCAATCTTGTCCTACCTACAATCTTGTTTGTTGTCTTAGTGATTCGCAACTGTGTCTTGTGGGAAAGACCTCATCGGGATTGGGTGACAGGATTTGCTTTCTTGGGGTGTATTGTTGGTTTAAGTTACAACTTATTTCATCAAAGCTTACCTTTAAATATCTCCCCTGATCGAATTGGGATGTTTTGGATTGGAGCTTTGTTGAGCATTGGGCTGGTGATTTTATTTCTCCATTTATTAGTCGATGTCGCCCTCAAAGAACGTCAGGCACAGGAACAACTGACAAAAGCAAATGCTCGTCTGCGAGAGTATGCACTAAGGATTGAAGAGTTGGCAACAGTACAAGAACGCAATCGAATTGCCAGGGACATTCATGATTCGTTGGGGCACTCTCTGACTGTATTCGGAATTCATCTGGAAGGGGCATTACGTCTGTTGCGATCGAATCCAGAAAAAGCTGCAGAACTATTATCAGAGATCAAACAGTTAAATACAAAAACTCTACAGGAGGTTCGCCAGTCTATCACAGCGTTACGTTCTGATCCTTTGCAAGAGCGATCTCTGTCTGAGGCGATCGCCGATCTGATGAGGGAGTTTCAGAAATCTACAGGGGTTTTGCCGAGATTCGACAATCAGCTAAAGTCAATGCTTTCTCGCGATCTCGATGTGGTGATTTATCGGATTGTGCAAGAGAGCTTAACTAATATTCGTAAGTATGCAAGAGCGACAGAGGTTGACATCGCTATTATCCAATCTACTCAGGATTTGCAAATTATGATCGCAGATAATGGTCAAGGGTTTGATTTGACTCAAAATACGACTGGCTTGGGACTTCAGGGTATGCGAGAGCGAGCATTAGCCCTGATGGGTAAACTGGAAATTATTACAGCACCTAATCAAGGTTGCCGTGTCATGGCAACACTTCCCCTTTCAGAATGGATAGATTATGATTCGCTTACTACTTGTTGACGATCAAGATTTAATCCGCCGTGGCTTAAATGCTTTACTGAGCACTGACCCAAAACTTGAAGTGGTGGGCGAGGCAGGTAATGGTCAAGAAGCGGTCACACTTGTCGCTCAATTAAACCCTGATGTTGTGCTTATGGATGTGCGAATGCCAATCTGTGACGGAGTTTCAGGTACTCGTCAAATCTATCAACAGTTCCCTAGCACTAAAGTATTGATGCTGACAACCTTTGACGACCAAGAGTATGTATCTCAAGCACTACAAGCAGGGGCATCAGGTTATTTACTTAAGGATACACCTTTTGAAGAGTTGACTCAAGCGATATACTTGGTTTACAAAGGCTATACTCAAATAGGTCCCGGACTTGCCACTAAAGTGCTAACTCGACCAGATCCCGTCGCACAACCAGAAGATATGGAGAATTGGTTAGCATTGTCTGAACGGGAAAAAGATATTGTCCGTTTAGTTGCTCAAGGATATAATAATCGGGAAATTGCCCAATTTCTGCACCTCGCAGAAAAGACGGTCAAAAACTACATTACCAATATTTTGAGCCAGTTAAATCTGCGCGATCGCACTCAACTCGCAATTGCTGCGTTACAGTCAGGAATCTTAGAAAATAAGGGCAATCACACGGGATCGTGATGGCGTAACCAGACATCAGATGTATAAGGGACAGATTCGTTCCCACTGGTACACTTTGCACAATAATTTGTAAAGCTTGTAGAGTTTGTTCGATGGCAATTGGCATACACTGGGGTAGGGGCAGGATTCGTGTAAAAACCGATCACGTCTCACTGGAAGTCTTATCCAGCCTGTCTTTTACACCCCCCGTCATTTTCTGATTTTAAGGAAAAAACTCCCAAAAACTTAACAACAAATCAAGGGTTTCAGCCGTCTATGATCTGAATTTTACGTAAATCTTGCCCCTACCCCTAAGAGTAGTACAAATTAAAGAACTACAAAAGTTAACTCAGCATCCCCAGAATTGGGGTAGCTTAATTTTCTTCTTTTAATAACAAATATCTAATGGTCTGTCAAGTTGAAATTGACGGATATAGTTTAGTTAATTTGATGCGAGCATC
>CAYPSO010000168.1:0-7208 GCA_964413275.1 uncultured bacterium
TAATAAGTAATAAGTAATAAGTAATAAGTAATAAGTAATAAGTAATAAGTAATAACTACGAAGGTAAGGGGTAAGAGGTAATCGCTCTCAACATAATTTAACTATGCCAGTATTTATAAGCAGCATAGGCTAAAGTAACTACACCAGTAATAATAGCTGACTCATTCACCTCAAATTCGGGATGATGTAGGGGATGATTTGGTTTATCGGCTTGTCCTATTCCTAACCTAAACATAGTACCCGGAGCGTGTTCTAGGTACATAGCAAAATCTTCTGCACCTAAAGATGGCTCATTAATAATTTGTACTCCTTCATTGCCCCAAGCTTCTCGGCTGGCTTGTTCTAAAATTTCTGTTAAAAATTGGTCATTCTGTACAGAAGGTACACCTCGACGGTAGTTCATTTCATAACTTGCGCCATAGCTTTGACAAATATTAGCTATAATGTTTTCAATCCATTTAGGTAAATTAGCATGGGTTTCTGGATGAAGCGATCGCACCGTACCAGATAATCTTACTTGATCGGCGATAACATTGGGCGCTCTCCCACCACTAATTTGTCCAATAGTTAAAACTAGAGGGCGTAGAGGGTTTTGAGTTCTACTAATAGACTGTTGTAAGCTAGTAACCACTTGAGCCGCAATCCAAATTGCATCAATGGCTTCATGGGGGCGCGCACCATGCCCTGATTCCCCTTGAATAAAGATTTCTAAATCATCGGCGGCGGCGGTTAAAGCACCATAACGAATACCGACAACACCACCCGGAATAGAAGGAAAAACATGAAGCCCAAAAATGGCATTTATATCTTTCATAGCTCCATCTTGCACCATCCAGCTTGCACCTTGGGCGATTTCTTCGGCGGGTTGAAACAGAAAGCGAATATTACCGGGTAATTTTTCTTTTAGCTGCGATAAAATCATGGCTGTACCCAATCCTACGGTAGTATGAACATCATGGCCACAAGCGTGCATCACACCGGGGTGACGGGAGGCAAAATCTAACTTGGTGCGCTCTTGAATGGGTAAAGCATCCATATCCGTACGAATGCCTAGGGTGCGCTTATCTGAGCCTATCCCATGTAAATTTCCTAAAACTCCTGTTTTCCCCACTGCTTCTTTTACATGGATGCCACAGGAGGATAAAACCCCGGCAACATAAGCACTGGTTTGATATTCTTGCCCGCTCAATTCTGGATGGGCGTGAAGATGACGACGTATTTCTATTAGACGAGGTGCTAAGGAATCAGCTAATTCTTTAATTTTGGTCAGCATTTGTAAATTATCTCATCTTGCTAAGGCTAAAGGTTGCACTTTTAATTTTTTTAAATAAATATTCAGAAATATTTACAAAATCTGATTCAGAGATAGTTACAACTCTAGTTTCCTCTTGAATAATGCTCAATAAAGTTTGTGCTACTTGAGCAGATTCTTTACGGGATACAAATTTATATACTTCAAATAATATAGGTAATGGTGTTAATACTTCACCAAAAGTAACAGGAATTTGAGTAAAACCCTGTTGAGCATTATCATGATATTGGTCTTTTTTTGATAGTAATGCTATCAATGGCCCTGCATCTAATACTAATCGTTTCATTAACGGCTATCTTTATTTGTAGAAGCATCAGGATTCGCATTTTTAACTATTCCTGCTAACTCTAATAATCTTGCTCCATTACGAGGACGTAACTTATCTTTTAATGCCACTTGTACTACACTAGAAGCATTTTCTTGGGGATGTTCTTTCAGATAATCATTTAATTGTTCCCATAGTTCATCAGGAATATATAATGTTTTTCTCATGTTGATTCTCTTTTGAGGTATGACCTTAGTTGTACTTTAACAGATTTAGAATTATTTTGATTAATTAAATGAAAATATTGATAATTCAGAGATTTACAGAAGAGAATTATTTATTTATTAATTTAGCAACTTCCATAGCAGAAGTGATAGCCCCTTCATGTAGCCCATCTCCTAAATAAGCACCTGTATAATAAGTATAATTTTCTCCATTAGTTGCTATAATTTCTCGCACATATTTAAAAGATTCTAGGGTATATAAAGGAGTATGATGTTCTTGAATATGAATTATCTTATCGGGATTAATTAATTTTTGTAAGTTAAAAGCAAGACTATAAATATGAGAAGATGCTATTCCACAAACTTGATTCAAATAGGCGTTATAACCCCAACTTTTTTCAGTTTGAAAAAAATCAAATTCTGAAAAATTCTCAATCCCATACCTTTGATAAATTGAAATGTCATCGTGAATTGTCGTAAGGGCAATATTTTTTTGCCAAGAAGAAAAACGTTTAATTTCTGCCTCAGTGGCATCGGATAATAACCCTAAAACTTGGTCAGGTGGTGTAGCAAAAATAATTTTATTAAACTCTTGTTTAGTTCCATCAGATAATTGAATAGTAACAGAATTATTTTGTCGAGAAATATTACTAATTTCTGCATTAAGAAAAATCTTTCCTCTAAAGCGTTCTAAGATTTTTTCAATATAAGAATAAACTCCACCTTTAATCCTTACCCAATCAACAAAAACATAATCTCTAAGAATAGGAATTCCTAATTCTGCGGGGAATTGATCTATCAGATTAAACGGCATAGAATAACTATACATTAATAATAATTTTAACCAATTATTACGAATATGTTGACCTTGTAAATAATAAGAAATAGTATGATTATGAAATTCTTGTTGTTGGCCAAAATTAATTCTAGCCCAAAGTCCCGCAGAGCGAGCATACAAAGTATCTAAACGTAAATATTCAATTAATTTATTCCAACCTTTAAAATTTTTCTCAATCATTCCCGCAGATAAAAAATGACGACCATCTTTAAGAAATAAACCAGAGCCGGTGGTAATTGGTTCTAATTCTACGTTTAATTCCTGCATTAAATTAATAAAATTATGAAATACTACAGGAAATTCTAAAACTCCACATTCTAAGATTAAATCAGAATTATTATGGCTTGGTTTAATATTTTTATTTAAGGTACGAATATGGCCTCCTAACATGGCTTGTTTTTCAAAAACAGTTACAGAATGCCCGTGTTTGTCTAGTAAATAAGCTGTAACCATACCACTAGCACCACCGCCAATTATTGCAATTTTCATCTTAGAAATTTCCTTTTTTGCTGACAAACACAATCAATTTTTGTCGGTTTTTAAGCTTTTAGATAAAATCATATCTCCCGATAGTTGTTGGTATAAAATAGCTCCTGTCCAAAATGTGGGCGCAAATCCGGGATACCCTGAAGAAGCATTACAAAAATAGAAGTTATTTAAGGATGTTTTGTAATTTAAACGTCCTAAAGTCATTTGTTTTGGTGTTAAATTCGAGCCATAGGAATTACCTTGAGGACACCAACAAAATCGCTCATTTGTAGTTGGGCTTCCTGTCATTTTTAAAACAATATATTTTCTAAAATTAGGAATATATTTTTTTTCAACTACATCAAGCATAATATTTAAAATTTCTTCTTTTTTTTGATAATATGCTTTTTTATCTGTGGCTTTTAACTGTTTGAAATAATCATAATTAGCGACGGTTAAAAATTGGATAATTTGACAATCTTCTGGACAGTCTCTAATTTCATCTGTAATTAAAGTTGGGGTAGTAATGGCAAAACTTAATCGAGAAAACTCATTTTTTTCGTACATCTCTTGAAAAGCTTGATTTAAGTCTTCTTGTTCGATATGAAAAGTATTCCATTTGCCAAAACCATAGTCTCTCAAATCGAGGTCTTTAATTACACAATAAGCTACATAATTAGAGGGAGAATATTCATAATTTAATTTTTTACGTATTGATGGAGAAAACTTATCAATACCAATCATTTTGGCTGCGGTTTGAGGATCGAGATTGCAAATAACTGCCTCGCCAGTAAATTCTTTTGTTTCATGGGTAAGCCGATTAATTGCTTTGACTCCTGTTACAGTTTTATTATTAACAATAAACTCAATTATTTCTTGATTTAAAAGCACTTCACCATGATTTTCTTCGATAACTTTTACCAAAGAATCAATGACAAATTCAAAATGTTTACTGGCATAATAAGCACCTTTTTGATAGTTGGTAAACAAAATTACCCAAGCATAAAATGATAATTTTTCTGGAGGTAGTAAAAAATCCGGCCATTGTAAGGCTAATAATGTTTGTGCTGCTTTGGGTACTTCAAAAATATCAAAAACATCTTGCAAGGTTTTATTAAGGTATTTAATTGTAGTCCAAACTTCTTTAAAATGCTTTAATAATTCAGTGGGAATACGAGGTGGAGAAAGATATTTTAATCCTTGAGAAACGGTTTGAATTTCTGCAATAAATTGACTAATCTGATTAGTTTTTTCAGGAAATAATGTTGATAATCTATTAATTAATACTTGAGAATTCGCAGGAATATCTAAAGCATAACCCGGCATTCTCATGTGATCGAATCCGTCAGGATCATATTGCTCAAAAGTAACTTTTTTATCTAAATTAAGTCGTTTCAGAACACAATTAACTGTGTCTCCTTCTCCACAATCCCACACATAATGAAGTTGTGCATTAAAGGTATATTTATTACCAATGGTAAAACTGTGACCAAAGCCCCCCGGATGTTCGTGGGCTTCTAATATCTGAACTTGTTTTCCAGCATTAGCCATTAAAGTGCCAAATACTAATGCAGATAAGCCACTGCCAACTATTAAATAATCTGTTTTCATGTTTTTTGAGAGTTGAATGACGGTAAACGCCTCCCTCCTACTCTTATGCTATCTTATATTTTTGATAGTTTTTATTATTTTACTTTTTTCGTTAAAATAGTATATAGTTATATAAAATATAAATAAAAAATTTATTTGCCCATGTTAAAAACCTCTGTTAATAACACAACACTAAATTCACCAGAATTTCTTGTACCAGTTGCCGATTATTTTAAATTACTTTCAGAAACGAGTCGCTTACAAATTTTAAGTTGTTTGAGAGCAGGGGCGATGAATGTCAGCGAAATAGGAGAAGCCACTGGTTTAGGGCAAGCAAATCTATCCAAGCATCTCAAAATGTTGACTGAAGCAGATATTTTATCCCGTCAACCTCAAGGAGTGAGTGTTTACTACGAAATTAAAGATCCGATGATTTTTGAGCTATGCGAGTTAGTTTGCGATCGCCTTTATGAAAGAATGCAGCAAAAAGCACAAAGATTTAAGAAATTAACTTCTTTCAGTGTCCCTGCAAAATAAATTTGCAATAATCAATACTTATGAGCCTTTGACTTTACCAACATGAATACCGCGATCTCTATGTCTAAAGGATGCTTGTAAATTACGAATCAATTTTGGTGGTAGTTGGTTTTTAGGTTGTTTTTCGTTGAATGGCTTATAGGTTTTCATGATGTTACCTCTTATATATTGATAGAGGCTATATTTTTATCTTAGCAAAAATTATTTTGATTAGAAGGTTTAATAGCAAGGAAATCCCAGTAAATTAAATGGATTTTAAAGCAATTTTTGCTTGTTGCCAAAATTTTTCTAATTCCTCTAAACTATATTCTTCTAAAGATTTTTCGGCTAATTTCTCCATTTTTTGTAAACGTTGGATAAATCTTTGATTTGTACCCTGTAAAGCTTCATCAGGGTCTAGTTTATGCCATCTTGCTATATTAACAATGGTAAATAATAAATCTCCTAATTCTGCCTCTTGATGTTCTCGATTTTCTGTTGCTAATGCTTCTTTAAATTCCCCTAATTCCTCTTCAAATTTCTCCCAAACTCCCTCTGTATTTTCCCATTCAAAACCCGCCGCCGCCGCTTTTTTTGACATTTTCATACTTGCGGTTAGTGGAGGTAAACTACGGGCATAACGATGGAGTTTTTTACTAAGTAATTTGGTTTCTGCGGGGGTTTCCCCTTTTTCTTGGGCTTTAATTTCTTCCCAGTTACGCCTTACTTCTTCAGTATTTTCTACCTTCACATCTCCAAAAACATGGGGATGACGACGAATTAATTTATCAGTAATTCCTGTGGCGATTTCATGTAAGGTAAAATTCCCTTCTTCACTGGCAATTTGCGCTTGTAAAACTACTTGTAACAACAAATCTCCTAATTCTTCAGCAATATCTTTTTTATCTCCTCTTTTGATGGCATCTACAGTTTCGTAAGCTTCTTCGATTACATAAGGAATCAAAGTTTCTGGTGTTTGTGCTAAATCCCAAGGACAACCACCATCAGGCGATCGCAATTGAGCTACCACTTCAATAAGTTCTTCTAATGCTTTTAAAATATTTTCTCTAGAATTAGACATAATTAATCGTTTGTGGTGATTATTAGTTATTTTATTTTTACATTGAACTGAGGTTAAGTAATAATTATTATTACTATTGAAATCCTAACAATAAAGCTGTCTGATAAAAACAAAAACTTGTCACCTATGCTAACACTAAGGAAAAACCCGATGAACGATCACAAAAAAGATTACACTAATCCAATTAAGTTTTAATGGTTCTTGACTGCCATTTTCAGGAGAAATTGATGTAAATGTCATAAAAATTTTCCTCAACCACAAATTAATAAATACTATCGGCGTTATTCTTGCCAATATTCAGGCTTATTGAGTGTATTGGCACAAATTACTTTTCCAGAAACAAAAGCGATCGCCTAAAAATATCTCAAATGGGTTCTATAAACCTATAAAACTAACTGAAAAAAGCTACTTTAAGCCGACACTACATAAACCTCAGCAAGAATGTATATTTTTGTTGCGAATTTTTAAATTTTTGTGATATTGTTGAGGGTGAAAATTAAGCTGTCAGTTTAAGGCTTAGGCAATATATAGAGTGATCGCTAAAAAGATATGGTGTCAAGGTTAGTCAAGATTCAGGAAATTAATCCCATTTGGAATTGTCCCCCCTAGCTAGAAAACGCCTCAAACTGACTAGATTGGTGGAATTAGTCCTGTAAAAAAGCCAAAAATAATGGCTCTTCTAGTTTGAGTGTAATAAATTATTAGTTGAAATAGGCAAGAGGCAACAGGCAACAGGCAACAGAGAAGAACAAAATTAATCAGTTATTAAAATCTTATTTTTGTTTTAGTATAAATTTTATGCAGTAACCTTTATAGCTATTATTTACTATTATTTTGTCATAGCTACTCTAGAAGAGCCAAAATAATTTATTTTTCCAACTGCTAAAAATGCAGACTATTCATTCAATTAGATT
>CAYPSO010000169.1:0-7191 GCA_964413275.1 uncultured bacterium
TAAAGAAAAATCAATATGTTAAATTAAAAATATAAAGCCGTCCTCCGCTAACGCGCTTAGGACGGGGTTTCTGACCCAAAATTTTTGATAAATAATATTTATTATTGGCGATGCCAAAGGCACTGCGGAGCAGACCGTTTTTGCTCAAGATGCGATCGATCCCCCCTTTTAAAACTAAACATTAGAAACAATGTTATATTGTTTATCTGCGGTTGAATTTATAGAATAATGCTATCAGATTTCTAAAGAGTCCAAGTTGTTGTTCAGTTAAATTTTCTAGTTCCAAGTGTTGAAATATTTAAAGTGAGTTGCGTAGTATGGGCGATCGCCAGCCCATCTTGCTCTCTAGTATTATTAGATTTAGCCGCGTATTAACTTATGCGATAATATTTTATTGCAACCAAAGATAAAATATAACAAAAAAACTAATTTTAGTGCATGGCAAAATTATCTCCTAATCTATTAGAAACAATTTTTAATCTTCTGAAACAATTATCTGAATTGGTTGATAATGCTACCGAAGCTGAATATTTACTTTTTGAAAGTTTTGGTGAAACCGACGAAACAATTAATTCTTTAGACGAGTTAAAAGGTGTTGCTTTAGAGGCAAGTTCTCGCTACTCTCAACTTTGTACTTTACACTTAAGAATAGCAGAAAGTCAGCCTAGTTTATCTAATGATATGCTAAAATTGCTAGAAAATATTATTAACCAAAATCAACTAAGGATTCCTGCCATAGAACGCAGCATTGAAGAAATTAAAATTGAATGGGGTTTATGATAATGAAAGAATATTCTATTCCTAATCAAGAAACAAGGAAACGTCTTGTTACCAATCTACGTAAAACTCGTTTAGAATTACAAGATTTTGGCTTACAATTAGAAGAGTTATTAGCAGTAATTGAAGGAGAAATACGAGAAAACAAATTAAAAAGACTAAACAAAAATAAACAAAATCTAACTAATAAATTTTCTGTCTGAAACACTCTACAATTATGAGGGTTTATAAGGGACGATTATTTTTTATCAAATGCGATCGCCTTTTGTTAGTAGTCAATCTATATTCTGACTACTAACTACTGACTACTAACTACTGATTATTTCCCAAAATAAACCCTAGCATCCATACCTACAGAGCGAAAATAAGCATTCCAACGCTGTGCATCAGTACGACGTTCAAAAGGCCCAATACCAATATGATTACCTTGACGATTATCTTGTAGAGAAATAAAAGTTTTGTCAACACCAGAATCTAATACTTGATTAAATACTCTATTTATACGCTTTTTACTACTAGGAATGATCACAAAATAGCCTTTTTTCTGAGCATATCTACTTGGCACAGAAATAGATGAGGGTTTTTTAGTAATAGAAGCCATGCCAATAACCTGAGTACGTAAACCTTCTGCTTCTAATTGAGAACGAAGTTTTTGAGCATTGATTTGTTCGCTAAAAATACCAACTTGAATTACCCCTTCCCCAGAGCGAATAAAAGCTTTTGGCTCTACCTTTTGAACCTGGGCTAATACCCGCGAAGTATCTCCAAATACATCTACACGATACCAACCTCTACCACTTAAGCTGGTTTGATTATTAGAATTAGGTTGAATAACAGGAATATTTATCCCCGGATTAGAATAATTATTAGCAGGAGAAATAGTAGTTACTGGGGTATTAGAAGATGAAGAATCAGGAATAATCTTAATGTCTGGTACAGGAGGCAAAGAGTTTGTATCTCCATCAAAATAACTATCATTACCCGGCATAGGAGGCGCAGGAGGTAATCCGTCAATCAGTGGCGGTGGAGTCTGTGCTAATGTCGTAGATTGACTCATGGCTAAAGCACCACCCATAATTAGGGATAAATAAGGCACATTGGCGACTTGGTTTTTAGTAGCTTGATTTTTCATATTCGTTCACTCCATCCATCAACAACTATTACAGCTTTACTCTGCATTTTATATTAATCCTCACTGAAATCCCACTACATATTTATCGTTTTATTGCACAGGGAATTTATCCGCCCATTGGGGATTAAATAATATTACAGAAATACCTCAAAAATCTTGGGATAAATAATAAGTATGTGTAGTGGACTGTTTCAACTAAAATAGGGCAATAGAATTTTGATTGTCTTTATGATTTGGTGGGCATTGCCCACCCTACTAATGCACACTTTTAACTGAAACAGTCCAGTAGGGTGTGTTAGCGGTAGCGTAACGCACCAATATATTAAATAATTCAACTAAATATATTAAAGATTTGAGATTACCGAGATTAAAAATCAAGTTATATAGAAATCAAACAATTAATTTAGTATTGGGTAGAATTACTTTCAGCAAAAAAATTTATGATAAAAGTTGTAATTGTCGGAGCAGGGCCAACTGGTGCAGCACTTGCCTTACTTCTGGTAAAACAGGGTATTGCAGTCACTTTAATAGAGGCTACTAAAAATTTTTATCGAGTGTTTCGTGGTGAAGGCTTAATGCCAAGCGGATTGGCTGCCCTTGAGCAAATGGGATTATCCAAAATATTAGAAGGTATTCCACACCGACAACTCGATGCTTGGGAATTTATCATTAATAATAAGCAATTATTTCGAGTTGATGAGCCGATGGGGGCAAATATACCTTGTACCTTGGTGTAAAATTAGCAAATAGTCAAGAAATTTTTGCCGAAATTGTCATAGGTGCAGACGGGAGAAATTCAGTTATTAGACAATGTGCGGGATTAGAGTTAGTTAAACAGCCTAAAGATATAGATGTATTGTGGTTTAAACTTTTGGCTCATCCTCGATTTGTTGCTGATAATGTGTTTTGTACAATTCTCAATCAGGATAGTGTATTTAGTGTTTTTCATGGTGCAGAATACGGAAAACTTCATTTAGCATGGGTTTTATCTCCAGATAAGGCAAGGGATTGGCAAGATACAAACTGGGCAGAAACTTTCGCCTCTTTATCTCCTTCATGGCTGGCAGAACATTTCCGCAATTATGCAGATACTATTGAATCTTCTATTTTACTATCTGTTGTGGTTGGTCGTTGTCCATGTTGGTATAAGCCCGGCATGATACTTTTAGGGGATGCGGCACACCCCATGTCTCCTGTGCGTGCCCAAGGAATTAATTTGGCTTTGCGTGATGTGATTGTTGCGGCTAATCATCTTGTACCTTTATTAACCGCAGAAGTTAATTATGAGGCTATTGATGCAGCATTATCACTTATTCAAAAAGAGCGTGAGCCAGAAATTATTAAAGCTCAATCTCTACAAAAAAAAGAAGCTACTCAAGGTGAATTATTACGAAAAAATAAAATAATGCGATCGCTCATAGTTCAATTTTCTCCTTTATTGCGTCCATTAATTAAAAAATCTTGGGTTAACCGACAATATCAAATGCGTCAAGGAATCACTAAGGTAAAATTAGTAAGCGGTAATGTAAAATAACCCCTAATTTAAGTAAAAACCATGAGAATTTTATTAGTTGAAGATGAAGAAGATTTGGGTTTAGCTATTAAAAAAGGACTTGTGCAAAATAATTATATTGTTGATTTGGTTATCAATGGAGAGGAAGCTTGGAATTATTTAGATAATTATTGGCAACAATATACTTTAGTTATTTTTGATTGGCTTTTGCCTGGTTTATCTGGTATTCAATTATTGCAACGTTTGCGAAATAAGGGTTGCACCTTACCAGTTTTAATGTTAACTGCCAAAGATACTATGGAGGATAAAATTACTGGTTTAGATGCGGGGGCTGATGATTATTTAATTAAACCTTTTGGCATGGCTGAATTATTAGCCAGATTGCGAGCATTACAACGGCGATCGCCTCTCTTAAATAATCAACAATTAAAATACGGAAATCTGATTCTTGATTACAATACCTATACAGTTTCTTGGGAAAAACAGATTATTTCCCTTACTGCTAAAGAATTTCAACTATTAGAGTATTTTATGAAACATCCCGGACAAATTCTTACCCGCGATCAAATTTTAGAGTATTTATGGGATTGGAATACTGAAACTATAAGCAATGTTGTCGCAGCACAAGTTCGATTACTACGCAAAAAATTGGTGAGTTATGGTGCTGAAGATTGGATTGAAACTGTTTATGGTTTGGGTTATCGTTTTCGCTATGAAAAATAAATGTTATTGGTTATTGGTTATTGGTTATTCGTTATTTGTTAAAAGAGTGATAGAATCAATTGAAGGAAAGTCAAAATGAATTATCCAATGGTTATTTATCCCTGTGAAGAAGGTGGATTTGTTGCCGAAATTCCTGCCTTGAAAGGATGTATTGCTCAAGGAGAAACTTTAGAAGAAACCTTACAAGAATTGATGATTGTCAGAGCATTATGGTTAGAAACGGCTTAAAAACAAGGTCAGAATCTCCCGGATGTTGAGCGAGAAATTGCAAAAATTAAAGCCCTTAATTAGGGCTTGCTGAATAAAGCTAAAATCTTGGCCAAATTTTGATTTCTAGCCATCTGCAAAAATTTCTTTAATAACATATTTAATATCTCTATCAGGGGGACGTTTAGCGAATTGTTGATGATTATAAATCCATACAGGTATAATATTTTTTTATTTTCATCAACTAAATACATAAGTCTAATTTGTCCTGATGATCCTTTAGTAATCACTATAACTAATTTATAAAATCCACAATCTTCAGGTAATTTAAAACCACTTGGTAAGGGTTCATTTCTGGATTGAGGAGGGTAAGGATTAATAATTATTTCTTCTAAATAGTTACCAATAATTTTAATGAATTCTTGTTTTTGATGATTAGATTTATAGGATTTAGCTAATTTTTTAAAACTTCTCTCAAAGTTAGCTGACTTTTTAAGTAAATAAGGAGTTGAGCCAGCCATTTACTTCTCCTTGTTTAACATATTGAGATTCTTTTTTTGAGTTTATTTCTTCTTCTAAAATATGGGAAATTATCGGAGCATAATGAGGATGATATTTTTCAATTTCCAAGAGTTTTTCTTGTCCTAATAATTTCATATCTTCTAATGAAATTGGTTCAACTGAACTAGCATAACTGGGGAGTCCTTTTCGGGCTTTTTTCCAAGGAAATTCTAAGTGGGTTAAATCACTTAAAGAATAAGCGTGATATTCTCCGAAATATTGCCAAACTTCTTCTAAAACTTCTTTTATTTTTGGATCAATTTCATTAATATTTTCTTGACTAGGAATAGGTAATTGTTGGGCTTCAAATTCACTATAAAAATGATAAGCAGGAGGGCAAACTGGACCATATCGCCAAGCTTGGATTTCTTCAGCGAATAATGGTTCATCAAACAGAGCTAAATATATGCATTGACTATAGTAAAGAAGTTTTTGTACCTTCATGTTGGTTATCTGGTTTTCTCTACCATCTTCATAAGCCCTAATAATGAAATATTTGGCTACTTTTAGAGGATTAACCATTAATTTGTACTTATTATTTTTGTCTTCATGGGATTATACTATCTATATTTTACCGATTACAATATTTTTGGACATATAATTTTATTTTATAGTCAATATTGCAAAATTGATTGCATTTTTCAAAGAAAGTTTTTATGAAAAATAAACTGTTTTATCTGACTCGCCAACGTTTAGCAATATATTCAGGTGGTATGATTACCTTTATTCTTGCTATAGGTGCGATCGCAGTTTATGAAGCTATCATCCACGCCCACCGTTTAACCATTGACCAAGAATTAAAAACCGTTGCTGCCACTATTCATGATGGTTTAGAGGCAATTCTTAAACAACCCGGGCAATGGGAAAATGAAGCTAGTCGTATTTTACCTACAAATTGTATTCTGCCCAATAATTGCACCCCAAAAACCCATAGTATCAGTAATGATAAATATTATGTCCAGTTATTCAGTTTATCGGGAAAACTCATAGTCACAGGAGGAATGCAACCATTATCTGCACAAATGAGCCACCAAGAATGGGAAACTATTAAGGATAAAAATGGGAAGCGTTATCGTCAAATTTGGTTTATTTTACATACTCAAACAGGAGAAAATTGGGGTTATTTACAAGTCGGCCGCAGTATTCAAGATTTTGATGATTATATGTATGCGGTAACTTGGCTTTTATTATTAGGATTACCTCTAATAATAATCTTAGTAGTTATTTCAGCTTGGTGGTTAGCTGGTATATCTATAAATCCCGTTTATCAATCTTATCAACAGATGCAGCAATTTACTGCCGACGCAGCCCATGAATTGCGTACTCCTTTAGCCACTTTACAAGCTACCATAGACTCAAGTTTAATGTCGCAGACGTTGAACGAACAAGAGACAAAAGAAACTTTACAAACTCTTAACCGCCAAAGCAAGCGTCTCATTAATCTAGTTCAAGATTTATTAATACTTTCTCGTTTAGATTGGCAATTAAGTCAAAACAATAAATTGATTTATGAAAAAGTATGTTTACAGGATTTAATCGAAGATTTAGTAGAAGAATTATCACCTTTGGCTTTAGCAAAAAAAGTTCATTTAAGTTTTTATTTCAATGTTGATAAAGAATTAATTATTAAGGGAATTCCCGAACAGATTTATCGCTTGTTTTTCAACTTAATTACTAATGCAATTCAATATACACCTAAACATGGAAAAGTGATTATAACTTTAAATCAAATAGATAATAAGGCTTTAATTAATATTCAAGACACAGGCATTGGTATAAAAGACGAAGAAATAAAAAAAATTTTTAACCGCTTTTATCGGGTCAATAAATCTCGTAATCGACAGGATGGTGGATCGGGTTTAGGATTATCTATTGCTAGTATTTTAGCCAAAAATAATAATGTAAAAATTGAGGTTAAAAGTGAAATAGGTAAAGGTAGTATTTTTACAGTTCAGTTTAATATTAATGAATAATAAATAATGGCTCTTCTAGAGTAGCTATGACAAAATAATAGTAAATAATAGCTATAAAGGTTACTGCATAAAATTTATACTAAAACAAAAATAAGATTTTAATAACTGATTAATTTTGTTCTTCTCTGTTGCCTGTTGCCTATTCCCTATTCCCTCTCTCAACCATGTAATTAATTGTGTGTGCCTACTTATTTAACCATCGCTTTGAAATTTCTACACAGAGCAATATAGTTTATTAAGTGGTTAGAGCATTTCATCAGAAATTTTTGGGTTTGAAACCCCGTCTTTCTAAGACGGCTTTACAT
>CAYPSO010000170.1:0-7165 GCA_964413275.1 uncultured bacterium
ATCTATCAGAAGCAGCCTATCGCCATCAAGTTAGAAAATTTATTTACTGTAGTACGCAAGGAGTACACGGCCATGTAGAAGAACCGCCTGGTAGGGAAGAATCCCCCATTGCCCCTGCTGATTATTATCAATTCACCAAATATGAAGGGGAAAAAGTCATTTTAGAATACGTTAAACAAGGTCTTAATGCAGTAATTCTTAGACCTACTGCCATTTATGGTCCTGGAGATACTGGTCGATTCTCTATTTTATTCCGTCTCGTCAAAAAAGGCTCTTTTCTGATGTTTGGTGATGGTGAAACTTTCTACCATCCAGTTTATATTGACAATCTTGTAGATGCTTTTGAACTAGCAGCAGAAAAAGAGGGAATTGCAGGAGAAGCATACATTATTGCTGACGAACATTACTACTCTCTTAACGACCTTGTCAAACAAGTAGCTAAAGCAATGGGGATTTCAGTCAAGATTCAACATCTACCTTTTAGTCCTTTATGGTTAGCAGCTTGGGTTTGCGAGACAATCTGTAAACCGCTACGCATCACACCACCTCTATTTCGTAGAAGGGTAGATTGGTTTCGACAAGTACGAGCCTTTAATATTGACAAAGCTAAGCGAGAACTCGGTTATCAACCTAGAGTTGGCATTGAAGAGGGGTTGAGTAAGACAGGCAAATGGTATCAACAGAAGGGAATTATTTAAACAATGTCTTCCCCTATTGCTCACTCAGTTTCCGCATATGTTTTATTTAACCAGTATAAATAATAATTCCAGTCCTAAAAACTACAAAAAATTTTTTTAGAAGGAGTATTTTTGAAATGATTGTTCTCGGTATTGATAATAGTCCTGCTAATGCTGCAATTGTTGCTGATGGAAAAGTTATCTCCGCAGTAGCAGAAGAGCGATTGTGCAGAAAAAAATTAGCCAGAGGTATGCCCCGCCAAGCTATCTCTTGCGTCATAGCCGAAGCGGGCGTATCTCCGAACAAAATTGATTGCGTGGCGGTTTCATCATATGTAGATGTGTTTAAATCTGAAGCCGAACCTTGGCTGGGATGGTTTGAAGAGAAGCACTCAACCACTAAAGCAGTAATTACAGAATTAGGCTCAACCCTTGCTCCAATTATTGGCGGTATGCCAATTTCGTGGCAAATGCATCATAATGTTAAGCGTTTTGCATCTCGCGGTCGTTTGAAAAAGCTTCCTGCTCTTTTAAAAGAAGTTTATGGAATTACCGCCCCTGTTCATTTTTATGATCATCATTATTGCCATGCAGCCAGCGCATACTATACTAGCGGTTTTGACCAAGCATTGGTCGTTACTCTTGATGGCGGAGGAGATGGTCGTTCAGGAAGTGTGTATCTTGTAGAAAATAGCCAATTTAAACTACTTAGCAGCGTTGACAGTTTTAATTCTTTAGGGAATTTCTATTCTTACATCACCCATCTATGCGGATTCAAAGCTGAAAAACACGAAGGTAAAATAACCGGTTTAGCTGCTTTAGGTAAACCAGTTTATGCCGATATCCTGCGACAGTTTATTGGCTATCGAGAACCAGGCAAAATTCTTTATTCTATACCAATGTTTCATCGTTCTGCTCTAAAGCGAATCTCTGAAAAACTTCCTGTTAACTTTGACCGTGCTGATCTTGCTGCAAGTGTTCAGCTTATTTTAGAAGAAATTGGTACCTCGTTCATACGATATTGGTTACAGCAAACGGGTTCAACAAACCTTGCTGTTGCTGGAGGAATTTTTGCAAACGTGAAATTCAATCAGAAAGTTCATGAACTCGATGAAGTACACAATTTTTTCGTTCATCCCGCGATGGATGATACAGGTTTATCTGCGGGTGCTGCTCTTGCAGCGTCTGACCATTACTCTACTTCTAAAAAACGAGCATATTGCATTCCTAATGTTTACTTAGGTCCTGGTTATAGCAACCAAGATATTGAAGTTGCTATTCAAACATCAGGATATTCGGCGCAATACGAGACTAATATCCATGAAAGAGTTGCTCGTCTGTTAGCTCAAGGGTATGTTATTGCGAGATTTGAGGGACGGATGGAATATGGACCAAGGGCTTTGGGTCATCGAAGCATAATGTACCAAACAACTGACCCAACGGTGAATGATTGGCTGAACAAGCGTCTGAACCGTACAGAATTTATGCCCTTTGCGCCTGCGACACTCATTGAGTATGCCGAGCGTTGTTATCACAATTTAAATGGAGCCGAGAATCCAGCGCGTTTCATGACAGTAACATTTGATTGCACGCCGGAAATGAAAACTATGTCACCTAGTGTTGTTCATGTTGACGGCACAGCACGTCCCCAATTGGTCGACGCAGAAACATCTCCTGATTTTTACAGTATTCTTAGTGCTTATTATCGTCTAACGGGTATTCCGTCACTAATCAATACCAGTTTTAATATGCATGAAGAGCCGATTGTCTGTTCCCCAGAAGATGCAATTCGTTCCTTCCAACAGGGAAATTTAGATTTTTTGGCTATTGGCAATTGGCTTATCTCAAATATTGAAAACAAAATAGATGATAAAAAAGATGCTAAAACTAGTAGCTTATCAGCTTAGCTTTAATGGCATTATCAGATAAATGCTAGCAATCTTTATTCAATAATCTATCAAGATCAAGTTCATTTCATGAGCAAGAAATCAACATTACGCTTCTTTAAAATTGCAATTACAACATTCTTACTCACTTATGTCTTCGATCAAGCAGATTTGCTCAGTGTTCAGGGATGGAATAATTTGATTGCAACATTTATTCACGTCAATCACCTTTTTCTTATTGTTTCACTTCTGATAGGAGGATTAACTATATTTTCCAGCAGCCTTAAGTGGTATATGCTGGTACGCTCCCGAAGTTTGAAAGTTAGTCTTTGGCGGTTATTTGGATATTACTTAGTAGGTAAATTTTTTAGCCTCCTGTTACCAACAGGCTTTGGTGGCGATGTTATAAGGATGCGAGAGCTTGGCAAATATACTAGCCAATATACTGATGCAATGGCATCCGTTTTTATCGAACGTTTTAGCGGCATGATTACGCTTATCATTCTAGCTCTAACCGCAATTTTCCTGAACCTTCGTCGCTTTGAACAGCCTGAGCTTATGGTTTCTCTAGGTGTTTTATTGGGAGGATTAGCAATTATTATTTTGTGGTTAATTGTTGATCATAAAATTTTGAAAGCTCTTAGAACCTTAGCTGAAAGAAGTCAAATTAATATTCTTTTTGAGGTATTGGAAAAAGTAGACAGGTTTCGGCAGTCAGTACTTGCTTATGGGGAAAAGCCGGTATCACTCTGGATGGCTTTGCTCAATTCTTTAGTATTCTACAGTTTGGCAATCGTTAATGTGTGGGTAACTGCTCTTGCATTTGAGGATGATATTAGTTTGACTGTGATGATCTTAGCCGTACCAATCATCCTTTTAATAATGAATCTGCCAATTTCAATTGGCAATATTGGCTTAATGGAATTTGCCTATAGCTTTATATTTAGCTTATTTGCAGTTTCGCCTACAGTTGCACTTTCAACGGTATTGTTTTTACGCCTTAAGGAATTTCTTTTTGCCAGTCTTGGAGGCTTATGGTACGGTGTCTCCCTAAGTATAGAAGAAAAAGCCTAAAATCTGAAACCTACAGTTTGTGTAACTGCCTATTTTCTCAAAACATCGGATAATTGAGCAAGTTTCGAGGTTGAGTATTTCTTAGAAACTGTAAAAGATTGACAATATTTAAACAATAAAGCATCTATTTTTATTAATAAAATTGCAGTTTTACTTCAGTTTGACTATCAAAATTATTTTTAACCTAATCTCATAGGGTAAATATAGTGAGAATAAACAAGAGGTTTTATATTTCATTTTTAGTTATTTTTATTTTATTTGCAGTAAGAATTTTGTTGCATCAAAAGGGAAAAGTAACAGGAACATTATGTCGCTATATTCTTAATCCACCTCAAAACCTTGCTCAAAGGGGTAATAAACAAACAGCAACCAAACTGAAGTTATTTCGACCAATGGGTTTAGCTGAAGATAAAAATGGAAATGTGTATATTGTAGACAGAGGGCTTTGGAAAGGAAATGGTGTCCAAGGGGGGGCAATTTGGAAAATTGACACTGATGGCATTGCTCATGCAATCGCTGGGAATGGAAAAATTGGTGATGTTAAAGTTGGAAACAATGCCTTGAACTCTCCTTTGAGATCCCCAGAAGAAATTGCCATTTCTACACTAGGAGAAATTTATTTTGCTGATCACCAAAATCACATTGTTTTAAAGATTAGAAAAGATCAACGATTAATACGAGTTGCAGGTACGGGTAAATCCGATTCCACAGGTGATGGCGGTGATGCAGTTGAAGCAACTCTAAACAAGCCGTACGATGTTAAACTTGACTCTAAGGGAAATGTTTATATAGCGGAAGAATTTCATCGTATTCGAAAAATATCACCCAAGGGGGTTATAACAACTGTTGCTGGTACAGGAAAACCTGGCTTTAGCGGCGATAATGGTCCTGCAATTAAGGCTCAATTAAATAAACCTTGGAACATATTTATCGATAACCAAGATCAGCTTCTGATTGCTGACAGCCTAAACCACGTTATTCGTCAAGTCAATCAAAACGGCAAAATTACAACAATTGCAGGTACGGGAACAGCAGGCTATTCAGGAGATGGTAAATCTGCTTTGATGGCACAATTTGATGCGCCTCAAGCCTTATATATTGATGATATCGGTCAGCTTTATATTAGTGATGAACATAACCATGCAATTCGAATAATTGCTCTAGATGGTACTGTTTCGACGCTGATCGGAAATGGAAAATCAGGTATGTCTGAAAGTGGCACAAGTGCTTCTAATGCTCAACTAAATGACCCAGAAGATGTTCTGGTAAGGAAAGATGGTTCTATCCTTATTAGTGATAGCGTTAATGGGCGTGTTTTAGAGATTAATTCTGACAATACCATAGAAATTTTTGCAGGTAGACATAAAAGAATGGGAGAAAATTTTATAGAGGCTATTTGTGAAACATCATTCTTTCTTTAAAAGTTTTCGTTCCTGATTGCTATAGATAGTTTTTCTCTAAAAAATAAAACCTTTAATAAGATGATAATATCAAAAGGAAATTACAGAAATAGAGGGACTAACTTTAAAATTAGAAAAAATAATATATTTTATGTATCTTTATGTTTTCTTTCTTGTATTCTTTTAATAGTATTAAGTCCAGGATGTGTAGATCAAACTAGAGCAGAATATTTAATTACTACTCACCAGCCTCAAGTTTCAATTGATTTAAAGCTACCGCAGCCCCATGAACGAATTGGTGGATTAATTACGGCTGAACTTGATGGAAAAAAAACAAGAGATTTCATTATTACTTCTCCTAAAGGTATTGCCGCTTATACTGGTTCTGGAGAACAGATGTGGATCAAAGATATTAACATCCAAGTAACTTCCAAAGCAGAACGGGATGGATTACCTGGAAAACATGGTCCTGGAATTCAAGCCTCAGATTTTGATGAAAATGGAGACACAGAAATTCTTTTCTTAACAGAAGATAGCACTTTGCAGATAGTCAAAGGAATTACCGGTGAAGTTATCCATAAGATAAAAATTGATTTGCCTCAAGGTGCTGCACGTTGGGAACATCTGGTGATTGCCAATTTCCGTGGTCAGGGCGATCGCGATCTTCTGCTCCAGGCAACGAATGCTGAAGGATACCGTATGGGTCGTTATTTAGCTGCCTACTCGATAGATGATCTACTCCAGGAAAAAAATCCCGAACCCTTATGGACGCGAGATGATTTCATTCCTAATGCCCATAGTGGCGCACGGATAGCAGATCTTGACGGAGACGGGAAAGATGAGGTTTTGGGTGGGACAATTGTTAGTTCACAAGGCAATATTTTATTTGAACTTCCTATAGGACTTCAGCAACGACCGCACATCGACTCTATTTATGTAGCCGATGTGCGTCCAGATATTCCTGGATTAGAAGTAGTAGCCTTGGAAGAGGGATTACATCACAAGGCAATTTTTTCGAGTAATAACCCCATTTCTAAGCTGACTAATCGCATTATCAATCATTTAACAAAAAGAGGCGAGCGCGTTTTTCTCTATAACGCCGCTGGCCTGATCTGGGAAACCCACTACAAATATCAAGAACCTCAAAATGCTGCTGTTGGAGATTTTGACCCTAATCGCCCTGGATTAGAAATATGGTGTCGCAGCCGCTACAATAAACACCAAAAACCTTTCGTTTTTGATGCTCGAGGTAAACTCATCGCTAACTATGAAATGGATAAAGTTGCTCCTGAAGATTGGACAGTTAGAGGAGTAGAGGTCATCTTCACCATTGACTGGACAGGTGAGCCGAGACAGCTAGCTGTAGCCAAAGAGAGGCATAAATCTGGAGACGTAGCTATTTTCGATCCAATTAGTGGACAATTTCTTTATCGTTTCCAAGAAGAAGCTGATCGGCTCTACGTAGCTGATGTATCTGGAGATTGGCGCGAGGAGTTGATCGTACTTAATGGCAATCAACTACGTATTTATAGCAATCCCGAGTCTAATCAGAATCCAAATCATCCAAGGTTATGGACTCAAAATCACTACCGTCGCAGCAAAATGACTTGGAATTACTATAATTCTTAAATACCTAAATTTCGGCAGGAGTAAATCCTGAGAAATATTATTCAGGTATAAGATTGCAATCAGCTAAATTTACTTTATTTACCGCGCATTTATTTTTACCTTTTCAGAAGGTAAAAGGCCGTATGGAACAGCGCAGGATGATGCTTAGCAATAGAAGAGGTAGAAGAATTAATCAAAAAATATCTTTTCATCTGCGCTCACATCGACAAAAACGATTTTTAAATCGTCGAAACAGCAAACTTTCTTCAAGTATCAAAGCCAACTAACATTTTCAGATGAATAAGATTCAACTAAGCACAAATTCAATCTCCGAGATTGAGGCTGTCTACAAAATAGTCCTTCGTAACATACAACCTCATAATTATGGGCGATTGCTTTCAGATGCTTAGGAAGTCATACTTCGCGAAGCAGAAGCTTTGCTGTCATGCTCCGAACTCTCCAATGACCAAAAACAGCTTTTATTTGACTCACTAAAGTCACTTCAGAGCGAAAATTATGA
>CAYPSO010000171.1:0-7151 GCA_964413275.1 uncultured bacterium
CTCTTGAAATGTTTACAGTTTAATCGTTTCAGAGGTGTCGTCACCCCTTCAGGTTCTGATTGGTATTGTCAGTCAGTATGGCATTGAGAAAGTTTGGTTAGCTGGGGTAATGGCTGGTTTGATTCAGATTGCTTTAGGGATAGCCAAACTGGGACAATTAGTTAAATTTATTCCCTATCCTGTTACAGCTGGATTTACCAACGGGATTGCTATCATTATCTTTTGTGGTCAATTAAATAATTTTTTTGGACTACAATTACCCCGTCAGGAACATTTTCTGGACGGACTTTGGCAAACTTTTAATCTATTTACATCTAATTAATTTCGCTTCAGTCTTAGTCGCTTTAATTGTGATTGCTACTAAGTTAATTTGGCCTTATATTTATCCCACGATTCCAGGCTCTTTAGTCGGGCTAGTTTTAGCAACCGTTGTCACAACAGTTTGCCATCTTTCCGTTCCCACTATCGGCACAATTCCTCAATCTTTGCCTTTACCTCATGGCATTTCTCATTGGTACGATCTCAATTTACTACGAGAATTACTCCGTCCCGCTTTGGCTTTAGCTGCTTTGGGCAGTATTGAATCGCTTTTGTCAGCAGTTGTCGCTGACGGGATGACGGTAAGGGAAAAACACAACAGTAACCGCGAGTTAATTGGTCAAGGGATTGCTAACATGATTGTACCCTTTTTCGGGGGGATTCCTGCCACAGGGGCGATCGCAAGAACGGCGGTAAATGTGCGTTCTGGTGGTAAAACCAGACTCTCAGGAGTGATTCACGGAATCGCTTTAGGAGTTATTGTCTTAGTTTTTGCGCCCTTAGCCTCTCACATTCCCCTAGCTGCTTTAGCGGGAATTCTGATGGTAACCAGTGTGCGAATGATTGAATGGGAAGCGATTGGTTTGTTGCTGCGAGCTACTTATTCTGACTTAGCGGTGATGCTCCTGACTTGGTCGGTTACTATTTTCTTTGATTTGGTTCTAGCAGTGGAAATTGGTTTGATTGCAGCAGGGGCATTATTTATCAAACGGATGAGCGATCTTAATCTCGCCAAAATCCCTGAAACAGAAGCCTTTCCCCCTGGGATTCCCTTAGAACTCAGTCAATCCATTGCCGTCTATCGGGTTGATGGGCCAGTTTTTTTTGGCGCAGCAGAACGGTTTGTGACTTTCTTAAGAGATGAACCAGAAGTCAAATATTTGATTCTAAGGATGCGTTTTGTCCCCAACATAGATACGACTGGAGTAGTTGCTTTAGAAGATATTTATTACGATCTCAAACGACATAATTGTCGTCTGATGCTAACTGGATTACAACCTCAAGTCAGGCAAATTCTGGAACGTAGTGGTTTACTCGCTAAAATTGGTGTCGAGAATTGCTTTGCAACAACTACTGAAGCGATTTGTGCTTTGCATCCTAGTTTACCTGAATGTTCTTCTTTACTCGCTCAAGCTGAGTCAGTAGAATTATCAGGAGTCTAAAAGTTTTATTCCTATTGCTCTCATCATTTCTCCTATTTTCTTGGGGAGATGATTTCTTAGAAAATATCCCTTGGTTTAGTTATGAAAAATGTCTTACTTATTATCGAAGATGTTAATTTGCGTTTTCAAATTAGAAATACCTTAAGTATGAAGATGTTTCATCCTATTGCTGCTAATAATTATGTAGAAGCTATTCAATTAGCTCAAGAACAATATCCTGAATTTATTATTACTGATTTAAATGTTTTTCAAAAAGATAAATATGAAATTTTAAAACAATTGCGTGAATTAACTTTTTTAAATCAGACTCCTATTTTGCTTTTAAACAATCAAATTGATCGTAATTTTTGTCTTAAGGTTTGGCAATTAGGCATAACCTTGTTTTTACCAAAAACATTAAATCTTGATTTGATCGTTAAGCTGATTTATGAGGAACTTAAGCAACCAATTTAATTAACAATATCGTCTGGCATATTGTGACCAAAACTGTTCTAGGGGGTAAAAAAAAACTCCAATCCCCCCCAGATTAACCATAAGGGGTGATGAGTTGCACCTGTTTTTTTCAAGTTCAGTCTTTCCACTTTGATTAAACTCAGTGGACGAGAAACGGCATTACGAAAATGTAAGTTTCGCCATTGACTAACTCAAATGAAACCCAGCTTTTAGAAACTATTATTTTTCAATCAATTAAAGTTATGAAAAATAAACGTTTAGAACAATATACAATCAAAAAACCAGAAGAAGTTTTACTCATTAAAGCACTTATTAATAACCAAGAAGATGAGATTATCATTTTCAAAGGTTTTTCTAGTTCTTTAATGGCTGAAACGGCTTACGATCCAGATATTCCAGTTTTACCAGAAAATAGTATAATTATTAGTATCGATCGCCTAAAAAGTCCTTATAATCCCATCAATACCCAATATCTTGAAAAAGATATTACTTGGGAGCAGATGGAAGAAATATTAGCTCAAATCGGAATATAAATTATTGCTACTAATATTTCTTAAATTAAATTTGGTCTAAAATATTCTGAATAAATATGGTAACATTTTCGTCCATTTCTTTAATTTTCTCAGCAATAATTGATTCAGATACGTGATTTTTTACCATTTTTTCGATTTCTTGTCCTGAAAATTTACAAATTGACGACTCAGATGGCTTATATAATTTAATTAGACTATCTTGTAATATTTTATCTAAAACTGCCTCATTATCATTACTTTGTGGATAAATAACTGGAATTCTTCTTAAATAAATATCTTTTTTTATCTCAGCAATAAGAGATAGATTTGGTTCAGTAAAAAGAATAAAACTACAAGGCAAAAATATTTGTCTTATGGTTTCAAGATTGAAACTATTGTCCCAACTATTGATAAAATTTGGTGTTTGATAATCTTCCCATTCTTTAATTCTTTTATAGATTATTATTTCATTTTCATTGAATTTTTGAAACTTATAACTTTCTTGCTCATTAAAAAGCAAAATTGTAATTTTAGGTTTATATTTCTTTAATTTTTGTCTAGTTTCATAACCTGCATTTTCCCTAAATAAATGATAAATTATCTGTTGTAAATCATTATTTTGATTATTACGCATAATTTCTAATAAAATTGTATATCCCGGAAGACCAAGACTAAACAAATCGATAACTGAACTTACTGTTAGAGATAAATCAGTTTGACATATTTGTTCTATTATTTGAATTACTTCTGCTGTGTCACCATCTAAAGCAAAATTAATTGTTTTAATTCTTTGATTCACATTTGATAATATGTTTTGATTAAGATTTTTGATATTATCGTTAATTTTTGCAATTAAATTAGTATTAATAGATGTGTTTTTAAAATAACGAATATTACGAATGTACGTAGCAAATATTATTTCAAAAATATTTTCTTTGAGTTCTGTATTTTCTATAGTATTACCTATTTTTACAGCCAGATTAAATTTAGATGATTGTATATAGTTATTAACTAATCTATATAAAAAACAATCTTGCTCAAATGGAGCCTGTAGATTAGAAAATTCTTCTATTTCTTCTTCTGATACAGACTTAAGTAATAATGCAGTTCTAATATCCTGGTGATTTGTCATAATATCTAGCTAAGGTTGGTTATAAAAAAATATTATTTAATTTCTATACTTTTGCAGAATTTTATCTAAAAATCAAGTTTCTTTTCTGGACTGAAGTTGGTCTCAAGAGTAGATTTGGGAAAGAGAAGTTAAGCTCATCCCAGGTACTTTAGTTGTGGGATTTAGTGTCATTAGTCATTAATACCAAGGACAAATGTCGCTTTTCGGTGATTAATGATAACATTTTTCATGAGATTTATTTGTTATCATAATATAAATTTTTTCTTTTTAATCTTATTTAACAATGATTAGAAATATTTTAGCTGTTAGCTTGGGAGCAATCACTGGAGCTTTATCCAGATATTATATTAGTATCTGGTTAGCTACAATATTAGGTGTTAACTTTCCTTACGGAACCCTATTTATTAATATAACAGGTAGCTTTTTAATGGGATTTATTGTTAGTCTTACTATAGAAAAAATAATTATTTTACCTTTAGATATATTAATTTTAATTACGGTGGGTTTTTTAGGTTCTTATACAACGTTTTCTAGTTACGAATTAGATAGTATTAGATTAATGGATGAAGATAGATGGTTTGCTTTTATTTTATATTGGTTTGGTAGTGCTTTTTTAGGATTATTATCCATTAAATCAGGTCAACTATTAGCAAAAAAAATATCTAATTTATATTTCTAATTGTTACTAAAATAAAACTTTAAAAAATATGTTATTATTACAAATAAAGCTTGGAAAAAATGTTACCTAAAAAAATTGAACCAGCCTCCGGACAAGAATCAGTTTGGGATTATCCTCGTCCTCCCCGTTTAGAATCTTCAATTAAGCATATTTTAATAGTTTTTAATAATACAGTTATTGCTGATAGTAAAAACAGCCAAAGAATCTTAGAAACAAGTCATCCTCCAGTTTATTATCTTCCCCCTGAAGATATTAGAATGGAATATTTAAAATTAAATGAGCGTCAGTCTTTTTGTGAATGGAAAGGTAAAGCGGAATATTATGACCTAAGAGTAGATAATCGTACCTGTGAAAACTGTGCTTGGTATTATTCCAATCCCACACCAGCATTTACAGCAATTAAAAATTATCTTGCTTTTTATCCCAGTAAAATGGATGCTTGTTACATTAATGAAGAAAAAGTAACTCCTCAACCCGGAGATTTTTATGGTGGCTGGATTACCAGCGATATTGTTGGGCCATTTAAAGGCGGTTTAGGAAGTTGGGGATGGTAATTTATGTAGGGTTTGCATAACTCCAAAAAGTCTCCAACCCCCCTCCTTATCAAGGGGGCTTTCTTCTTTACTATCTGTGTTTAACAATCGCCTATCTCTATCAAGATTTTCATAACAGGTCTAATAAATTATTAACTAAATAACTATTAACTATTCCCTTTAATCCTGTTGATGAGAAAATTGATAAGCACCAAATCCAGCTAAAACAACCGCAAATAAAGTTAAAATTGGGAAACAATACCAAGGAAATTGAGATAAAGGCAAATATGCGGCAGCCCTTAAACCAGTGCTAGTGTAGGTTAAAGGAAGACAATAAACAACTACTTTTAAAATACTGGGTAATGTACTAGGGTCAAAAAAAGTTCCTCCTAAAAAAGACATGGGAACAATTAAGAAATTATTATATAAACCAACAGATTCTAAAGATTTTACCCTAAGTCCAACAATTACTCCTAAGCCCGCAAAAACTGCACAATTTAGGACTAAAAGTAATAAAAATAAAGGATTTATAAAACTGAAAAATTTACCAGTAAATAAAATTGCGACCAATAAAACACTACTAGCCGTCATCATTCCTCTAACAATTCCTGCTAACACTTTACCTAAATATAAAGCTAAAGGATGTACGGGAAAAAGTAATAATTCTTCAAAACTTTTAGTAAAAAGGCGATCGCCACAAATGGAAAAAGTAGTACCTCCAAAACTAATGGTCATCGAAGAAAGTGCCACCATTCCGGGTAAAATAAACTCCAAATAACTATCTCCTGCTGCTGGTTTCATGGTTTGATCCAAAGCACTACCTAAACCCAAACCAAAGGCAAAAATATAAATAAGCGGAGATATTAAACCAGTGGATGCAATTTGAGTAATTCTAGAGCGTAAATCTAACCAATCTCCCCAAAAAACCGTCCAAGTGTCTATAAAAAGAGTTTTTATTTGAGAATTGTTAAAATTTGATTTATGAACAGATTTTTTCTGAGATTTAGATAACTCTTGGATTTTCACAGTGGCTATTTAAGTAAAATTTTATGACAATACTTAATATAACTTAACATTAGAAATTGATACAATGTTCAATGTTTATTAAGATTCCATTTTTCCCATAAATCTGGACGACGTTGCTTAGTGCGATTGATTTTTTCTTGAAATCTCCAATCATCAATAGCTTGATGATGTCCAGAGCGTAAAACCTCTGGAACTTCCCAATCTCGAAAAACCGCAGGTCTAGTATATTGTGGATAATCCAACAAACCATCTTCAAAACTTTCAATTTTTAAAGATTCAGACTTGCCTACCGTACCGGGTAATAATCGAGTTACTCCATTAATGATAGTTAAAGCAGGAATCTCACCACAGGTTAAAACAAAATCCCCTAAAGATATTTCTCTGGTGAGTAAATTAGATATTCTTTCATCCACTCCTTCATAATGTCCACAAATCAAAACTAATTGTTGATAATTATTAGCTAATTCTTTTAAAAGAGGTTGATTTAAAGGTTGACCTTGGGGACTCATTAAAATAACATCTCTTTGAGGCAATACGGGCAAAGATTCCACAGCAGCAAAAATAGGTTCGCATTTGAGTAACATTCCCACACCACCGCCATAAGGCTCATCATCTACCTTATGATGTTTATCGGTGGTGAAATCCCTAGGATTAATTAAATTGACAGAAGCAATATTGTTAGTTAGAGCCTTACCAAGCAGACCAGAATTTAGGCATGAGGTGAAAAAATCGGGGAAAAGAGTAATTACATCAAACTGCACGTTTAATCCTTGACTGAATAAAATAATTGAGATAATTATTCTTAATTATCCTATAATTTTTGCGCTTTCACCTAAAGAGTGCAACTACAAAATTAACAAGAAATAATAATAATTTAGCTTGTGAGTACAACTCAGATTAAGATAAAATCTAAATTTGGTCATCCGTTGCCTGTTTTTAAAAAGTCAGAGATTGCGGGTGAGCAATTTCGGAGGTCAGCACCACCAGAATAAAATTATATAGAGATAACAGAAAAATACATTATGCTCCAACTAGAAAATCAAAGTAAAGAAAGCACAATGAAACAAGGGACAAAAACTGCCGTATTAGTCATAGGTGGTGCTGAAGATAAGGTACATGGTAAAGAAATTCTCCAGACATTTTTTCAGCGATCGGGTGCAGGAGAGGCAATAATAGGAATTATTCCTTCAGCTTCTAGAGAACCAAGTATAATAGGAGAACGCTATCAACAGATTTTTGAAGAGATGGGAGCGACAACTATCAAAGTTATAGATGTCAGGGATCGTTCTCAAGGAGAAGATGCTCATTATCAAGAATATGTAGAACAATGCACCG
>CAYPSO010000172.1:0-6988 GCA_964413275.1 uncultured bacterium
GACTATACTTTCCGACTTCTGAGTAGGTTTGAGTAACTTTAGTTGAGCGGTTAGGGTTGACTACAGTAGTGGTTAAAATATATTCAGCCCCTACATACTATTTAATCTATTATTTCTTAATAATAATCTTGTCAAAATAATTATTAATTCCCGTAAAAATTATACTATGAAATTTAGCTAAAACTGTCATTTCTAATCCGGGAGTAATAGTAAAAGATTTATTTTTAATTCCTTTAATAATTTCTTGAGCCACAGCTTCTGCACTCCAAGTTTTAGCTGTAGCAGTAATCATTTTTGTTTCTGGAGGTTTAGTTTTATTTTCCTGTTCTAATTGAGGGGTATCAGTATCAGGAGGATAAACTACTGATATATTAATACCTAATTGTTTTAATTCTCCACGCAAAGATTCGGCTAAACCACGAATGGCAAATTTACTAGGACTATAAGCACTATAACCGTAAATACCAATTAAACCTACACCAGAAGATAACATGACTATGTGACCTTTTTTTTGTTTTTCCATAACTGGTAATACGGTTTTAAGACAATATAATGAGCCAAAATAATTAACAGCCATAGTGCGTTCAAAAATCTCTAAAGGCAGTTGTTGAAAATAATCTGGATGTGCCATACCAGCAGAGGTGATTAAAACATCAGGTGTGCCATTTTCTTCCATAGCTATTTCGATGGCTTGCTCTACTTGAAGGCGATCGCTTACATCTGCTGAAAAAATCAAAACTTGTTGTTGAGAAGAAACACATTCTGCTTTGATTTCCTGTTTAGCTGCGGTTAATTTATCAATATTTCGACTAATAATTGTAATTTGACTTCCTTCTCTAGCAAATAATTTTGCTGTAGCTTTACCAATTCCGCTAGAGCCACCAGTAATGATAATATGTTTTTGCTGAAAATTCATGTGATTTTTGCTTTTTTATAAAAAAAACTAATTATTATTATGAATAATATAAACCAAACTTACTTCAATTTTAAAAAAACATATAGAGAGTTTATTTTAGATAAAGGTGAAAAAGGTTTTCGTAAATTAGAAAAGTTAATTGGTGAATATTCTTTAATCGGTAACTATACATTTTTCGATCCTTACACATATGATTGGGTAGTTAAATTAGAAGCAAATTGGCAAATAATTCGTCAAGAAGTGGATCAATTACTCGAAAATTTGGATACTATTCCTAATTTCCAAGATATTTCTACAGATCAATATAGTATTACTCAGGATAATCGCTGGAAAACTTATTTTTTTTATGCCTATGGTTTAAAAGCAGAAAAAAATTGTCAAAGAGGCCCTAATACTACTCGTTTAATTGAAGAAATTCCCGATCTAAAAACTGCTTTTTTTTCGATTCTTTTACCTCATAAATATATACCAGAACATTGTGGCCCTTATAAAGGAGTTATTCGTTATCATCTTGCTTTAAAAGTACCTGAGCCTTACACAAATTGTGCTATTCGTGTGGGTAAAGATATTCGTCATTGGCAAGAAGGAAAAAGTTTAATGTTTGACGATACTTTTCCCCATGAGGCTTGGAATAATACTGATGATATTCGAGTAATTTTGTTTGTTGATTTTCTTAGACCGATGGGTTTTCCCTTATCATTAATTAATAAAATACTTCTTAAATTAATTGCCATATCTCCTTATATTCAAACTGCTAAAAAAAACTTTGAAAAATGGGAAAAAGGTTTAAAATAAAATTCTTTCTTAAATAAAAAATCAAGTCTTGATATTCATTATCAAAAGAACGTTTGGCAAGTACAATTGGTTATATATTTTTGGGCGGTGGGTTACGGCGCAGATCAAAAATTATGGATTTATCGTCAAAATTTTAACCACGCCTAACCCACCCTACTGGACTGTTTCAGTTAAAAGTGTGCATTAGTAGGGTGGGCAATGCCCACCAAATCATAAAGATAATCAAAATTCTATTGCCCTATTTTAGTTGAAACAGTCCACTACTAGAATATTTTGAAAAATGGGAAGGAGATTTTAACTAATTTAGTTTATTTTAAAAATTAAATTCTAACATCTTCAGAATCTTTTGTTATATTTGTTTTTTCTGGATCTACTAACAAAACTGAACTATTTTTTTCATTAGCAACATAATAACTAGACCATCCCCTAGATTTAGTAAACATTATGCCTACATATTCACAAAGAATTGCTAAAATTAATGAAATTAAGAAAAACATAATAGCATTTTGCATGGATAAAGTGACCCATCCTTCTGCTACCTTATTTTTAAATAAATATATACCAACAATATAAATCATATAAATAAGATTAAAACCACTAGCAAGAAGACTACAATAACTTGCTAAACGTAAAGGATGTACAGAATTAATAAAAATAATTTGTAAGGCAAGATTAATAGATTCTACTATTCCCTTATTTCTAGGTTTTTTATATCTTTTAATTGGTTCATAAACAAAAGTTTCGCTGCTGTAACCAACATAAGCACTAAGCAAACGTAGATAACAATATTTATCTTCTACTTGAATTAGTGCATTAACAACTTGTCGGCTAAGAACGCTAAATAAGGTAACATTTTTGGTTAAGGGTATTTTAAATATTTTTCGACAACACCAATAAAATAAATTTGCTCCTATTTTTCGCCATAATGGTTCTCCATTTCTATGATTTCGTACTCCGATTAATATATCTTTTCCTTCTCGGCATTTTTTAACTAATTCAGGAATTAATTGCGGTGGATCTGAATCGGGAATTATTATTACGATAAAATCACCAATTACTGAATCTAATCCTGACGAAATAGCAATTTCTGTACCGAAGTGTCGAGATAAATTTATTAACCTGATACATTCATATTTTTCTAATAAAATATCTATTTTAGCTAAACTATTATCTGTCGAACCGTCATTAATTAAAATTAGTTCGTAATTATGATAATTATTTCTTAAAATTTCCATTATTTCATTAACAAATATCTCCAAAATTTTGCCATGATCATGAATGGGAGCGATTATAGAAACAAAACAATCAGAATTTGTCATTAATTTTAAATTATTTAACTATAGAGCAATTGTAATTCTTTACTAAGATCGTAAATATTATCAATTTTGCCACCTAAAACGCAAATAAGATTAGATAATTGTTCGTGTTTGCGGAAAAGAATTGGTCTGCTATCGTCTATTTCGCTTTGTGGTAAAACTGTTTTAATTTCCCAAAGTGAATCTATATAAATACAATCTTTAAGAAGAGATAAATAGCGTTGTGCATCTCTAATCATGTAGGGATAATTACTTTTAGGAACATTTTTCAAAGATATTTGATTGATAATTTTGCGATCGCTTTCTCTATCTTGCCAATAAAAATGAGGAGTGTAACGCACATGGCTTAGGGTATGTAAGTTTTTTGAAGGAAAAGGCATTAAGGAGAAAAAAGGGCCGCACATAACAGTTAATCCCCAATTAGCCATCGCATCTGGAACTTTTACTAATGCCATTTCAGTTAATTCATGTTTTAAGGGAATAGTTAATAAGTCAGAATAGGAAAGAATTGTATTCAAAGATGAATAGGTACAGTTAAAAACATATTTACTGATAATATTTACTGGATTATTTTTTTTATCTGTCAATTCTTCCTGAAAAGTTATTTTTATTTCTTCTAAATTATCTCCTGTTTTTTCTAGTTTAATTACTTCAGAATTAAATTTAATCTTGATTTTAGCTAATTCTAATTGATTGGTAAGTTTATTTTTAATTTTAATACTATCAAATAGATATTCTTGGACACAAAAAACTTCTTCTATTAAAGCAGAATTAAACTTATTTTTGATAGCTTGAGGAGCAATTATTGATTTAGCACCAATGCGATCGCAAAAAATTTTAAATTGATTGGCATTAACTTTAGAAAATTTTTTACCAATAGCATAATAATTCTCAAAATCGCTGCTAATACATTCTTGATAATCATTAACAAATTGAGGAAAATTGATCCTAGAACGAAAAGCCGTCAAAATACTCCTAGGATAATGGTAGCCATTATGAACTCTAGCTTGATTTACATAGGAAGCACGCTGTAATAAATCAACTTCCTTCTCAAGAATTAAAATTGATGGGAAATATTTTTTAAGTTGTAAAGCAATATTACAACCAAAAAAACCTCCTCCAATTATAACTACATCATAATATTTCATCTTATTAAAATTATTAGCGATCGCTTCAATTTTTTTCAATTTAGCGTATAAATGATGATAGATATGAAAAAATTCAAGCCCTCAATGGTGATGATATGAAAAAAGGTCAATTTAGTTTACCCTACCAAAGTTTGCTAATGGTGCTGCTGATGGGCAGTTGTTTTAATTTAGCTTTGATTAATCCAGTAATGGCACAAGAACAAATATTACGAACATTAACAGTAACTGGAAATGGTATAAAAAGGATTCCCACTACTTTGACACAAGTACAGCTTGGAGTGGAAATTGAGGCTAAAACAGCTACCCAGGTACAGCAGGAAGTCGCCAAGCGTACTTCAGCCGTGGTGGATTTTTTGCGCTCTCGTAAAGTGGAAAGGCTAGAAACTACTGGCATTAGCTTACAACCGAACTATCAATATAACAATAATCAACGAAGCTTACTGGGTTATATTGGTACTAATACCGTTACTTTTCGTCTTCAGACTGAAACAGTAGGGAGTTTATTAGATGAAGCCGTCAAAATGGGAGCTACTCGCATCGATCAAATCAGTTTTACCGCCACTGAAGAAGCAATTTCTGCGGCACAAAAAGAAGCCCTCAGTGAAGCAACTATAGACGCACAGCAACAGGCAAATGCAGTTTTAGGGACTTTAAATTTTACGACTAAAGAGGTTGTCAGCATTCAAATTAACGGAGCTAATGCGACTCCACCCCAACCCTATCAAACTCGAAAACTCGCGGCTGAAATGGCTGACGCTCCACCTCCTAGTACACCTATAATTGGCGGAGAGCAGACTGTGCAAGCTTTTGTCACGCTACAAATTAGTTATTAGGTAATAGCGATTAGCTTTTAGCGATTAGCTTTTAGCTTTTATCTTCCCCCTCTGCCTCCTACCTCCTACCTATTACCTCTTACCCTCTACCTCCTAAACTAAAGTTAACCAATTTTTCACTCGATCCCATCCTAAACCCTGACGAACAATTATCGGTTCATCCTTGGTAAAATCAATAATTGTGGAGACATGAAAACCCGGATCTAGATCTAGATCAATGATTATATCGACATTCTTTGCTAAAGAATCAAATAATCGGGCTTTTTCTAAACCAATGGTAGGATAATCTCCATCTTCATCGGATAAATGTGCCGAAGTAGAAATGATAGGATTTCCTAAAGTTTGTAATAATGCTTGACTCACTGTATGATCTGGAACACGAATACCTGTAGTTTTCCGCTTAGGCTCCATGACTAATTTAGGTACTAATTTAGTTGCCGGTAAAATAAAAGTAAAAGGCCCCGGAATTAAATGTTTCATGAAACGATAAGCTTCATCTGTAACCCAAGCATATTCGGCAATATTGGATAAAGAAGAACAAAGAAAAGTGAGAGGTTTATCATTAGATAATTGTTTTAGCCGTCTAACTCTTTGAATTGCAGATTTAACTGTTAAATCGCAACCAATTGCATAAACTGTATCTGTGGGATACAGCATAACAGCACCTTTTTTAAGAGCCATAGTAATCTCTTCTAGGTCACGTTGCTGGGGGTTTTCCGGGTGAATATTGTATAGGGTAGCCATAATATGAAAAAAATTGCTTATTTAGAATGTCCGACGGGTATTGCGGGTGATATGTGTTTAGGTGCATTGGTGCATCTAGGAGTGCCTTTAGCATATTTAAATCAAGAGCTTGCTAAATTGGGTATTACCTCGGAATATGAGTTAAAGGTGGAAAAAGTACACCGTAAAGGCCAATTAGCAACGAAATTTTATGTTAATTTACTTACAAATCCATCATATCATCATCACCATCATCCACCGGCAAGACATTTACCAGAAATTCTGGAGTTAATTAATAATGCTTTCTTACCAGAAAAAGTTAAAGATTGGAGTATAAAAATATTTAAACAATTAGCTATAGCAGAAGGTGCTGTGCATGGTATTGCACCCGAAAAAGTACATTTTCATGAGGTAGGAGCAACGGATGCAATTGTTGATATAGTTGGTACTTGTTTGGGTTTAAATTGGTTAGAAATTGAAGAATTATATTGTTCTAAAATGCCCACTGGTGGTGGGACAGTAAAAGCGGCTCATGGTGAATTACCCGTGCCTGTTCCGGCTGTATTAAAATTATGGGAATTAAAAAAAATTCCTGTTTATAATAATAATATTAATTGCGAATTATGTACTCCTACTGGAGTTGCGATCGCCTCTACTTTAGCGACTAATTTTGGTAATCCTCCCCATTTTCAAATAAGTAAGATTGGTTTAGGAGCAGGAACAAAAGACTTACCAATTCCTAATATTTTAAGAATTTGGTTAGGAGAATTAGAAAAAAATAACGATAATAATTTAGAAACAATTTCTGTATTAGAAACTCAAATTGATGATTGTAATCCCCAGATAATTGCCTATACTTTAGAATTACTTTTAGAAGTAGGTGCATTAGATGTATTTACTCAGCCTATTTATATGAAAAAATCTCGTCAAGGTATTTTGTTAACTGTTATTTGTACTCCAGATAAAATTCAAGAATGTGAAACAATTATTTTTCGAGAAACAACGACTTTAGGTATTAGAAGAAGTACCCAAAAACGACGTATTTTAACTAGAGAAATTAAACCAATAGAAACTATTTACGGCATTATTAATGTTAAAATTGCCACCTATCAAGGTCAAATCATAAATATACAACCTGAGTATGAAGACTGCGCTAAACTTGCTAAACAACATAATATTCCTTGGCGGTTAATTCATCAAAAAGCTTTAGATATAATAAGGGAATAGGGTGTAGATAAGGTAATGAATAAGAGGTAA
>CAYPSO010000173.1:0-6986 GCA_964413275.1 uncultured bacterium
TATGATTTGGTGGGCATTGCCCACCCTACTAATGCACACTTTTAACTCAAACAGTCCAGTAGGGTGTCCTTAGCGAGAGCGTAACGCACCGTTATTGGGATATTTATTCCCAGAAATCACCTAAGTATAACATTATTAGATGCGCCCAATCTTTTACCTGCGAAGCGGCATTATCTGGCAATTGACGAAGCTATTCGCAAAAGCTCTAAGTACAGGGCAAAAATTTTAACTTTTATATTCTCGCCAACTAAAAATTAAATTATCTACAAACTTTAAAGCAATAACATTATCATGGCAATTTTTCTGTTGTTTTAAAATATTAAAATCTTCCCATGACCATTCAACAAAAGCGCGATCGCCTTCTATCATTGTAGAATGAATATCTATTTTAATAGATGCTAAATTAGAGAAATAATCAGCAGTAATTTTCTCAATTTGATTTTTAATTATTTGTTTATCTTTGTTTAAAATAATTTTGCCATCATCAGCAAATAAAATTGCAAAATCAACAGCGTCTTTACGAATACAAGCATCAACTGCTTTAGTAATAATTCTAATAATATCTTCTCGATTCATTTACCATAATTTTAATCATATAAAAAGTATTTTTAACATTTACTTATTAAGGTATTAGCAAACAGTCTTTTGGTATTTATACTTACAACTTCTGAACTTTTTTCTAATAAAAATGCTAAAAAAGTTTGAGCAATTACAGATAATTGTTTTCCCCCTAAATAAGAAACATACCAGTTTCTTTCTATGGGAAAATCTTGTATATCTAAAATAGTAAGTTCTCCATTAGCTAAATCTCCTTGCAAAGTATGAAGAGATAAAACAGATATACCTAATCCACCCATGATTGCCTGTTTAATTGCTTCATTACTGCCTAATTCTAATCTCACTTTCACCTCAATTTCATTTTTTGTAAATAGCTTTTCTACAGCATGGCGTGTTCCTGAACCCGGTTCACGCATAACAAAATGTTCATTGTTCAGTTTTTTAATAGAAATATTTTTCTTATTAGCTAAAGGATGATCTGATTTAGCAACTACAACTAAAGGATTTTCTAAAAATGACTGACTATATAAGTCTATATCTTCTGGTAAATGAGAGAGAATATATAAATCATCTTCATTATCTAACATTCTATTTACTACTTTTTCATGGTTAGTTACCTGCAAAGAAACATCAATATCTGGATATTTTTGACAAAATAAACCTAGAATGCGTGGTAAAAAATATTTGGTAGTAGAAATTGCCCCTAAACGTAATTTACCTTCTTTTATACCTTTCAAGTCTGCCACCTTCATCTCAAAGTTATCTAACTGTTCAAAAATTTCTTGGCAAGTGTGTAATAAGGATTCACCGGCATCCGTTAGATAAAGAGTTTTTCCTATTTGTTCAAATAAAGGTAAACCAATTGATTTAGTAAGTTGCTTAATTTGACTGGAAACTGTGGGCTGGGTAATGTTTAATTCTTCTGCTGCTTTGGTAAAGCTTTCCTGTCTGGCTGTTGTCTCAAAAACTTTGAGTTGATGTAAAGTAGCTTGTATCAAAAATATTCTCCGTTTTTTTTTAACTTACTATTTACCATACTCGATAGATTGATAATAATCAATACTCAAATATTTAATATAGACAAATTTCTATATAAGTATTAGTTATTAAAAATTGATATAATTAATAAAATAATCCAATTAATTACTTGTTATGATTTAAGATTAATAGTTAACTTTCTAGATAATTACTATTCATGAAAAATCAATCTTATGGAACTTTAATGATTGGTAATTCTCGCTTACACTGGGGTTTATTTGAAGATAATAATCTGATTCAAGTGTATCATACTCCTCATTTTATTCGTCCTCAATTACTTCTAGAAATACCTTTATACATAGCTTCTGTTGTCCCTAGTCAAACTGATTTTTGGTTAAAAAATAATAATAACCATCTTATTACACTTTCAGATATTCCCCTAAAAAATATTTACTCTACGATAGGTATAGATAGAGTTTTAGCGTTGTGGGGGGCAATTAATCAATATGGCTTTCCTTGTTTAGTAATTGATGCAGGTACAGCCTTAACTTTTACTGGTGCCGATGAGCAACCTAGTTTAGTGGGAGGGGCGATTTTACCTGGTTTAGGATTGCAATTAAAAACCCTTACCGTTGAAACTGCGGCCTTACCAAAGGTTAGTTTAACTGAGGATTTACCGCAACTATGGGCTAAAAATACTTCAGACGCTATTATCAGTGGCGTAGTTTATACTTTATTATCGGGAATTGTATATTTTATTAATAATTGGTTAACTCAATTTAATCATAGTAAAATTATAATTACAGGTGGTGATCGCCTGATTTTATTAAATTACTTACAGCTTTTCAATTTACCAATAAATAATCTCATAATTAATGATGAAAATCTAATTTTTTGGGGAATGAAAAATATAGTTTATAATTAATCATGTAGTAATTTTTTTGATTAAAAATGGCAAAAGCAATTTGGAATGGAGTTATTTTGGCTGAAAGCGATAATTGTGAAATAGTAGAAGGCAATTATTATTTTCCTCCAGAAAAAATTAATCAAGAATATTTTCAACCAAGTGATACCCATACTACTTGTTTTTGGAAAGGTGTAGCCAGTTATTATACTATTACCGTAAATGGACAAGAAAATAAAGATGCTGCTTGGTATTATCCTGAGCCTAAAGAAAAAGCACAAAACATAAGAAATTATATTGCTTTTTGGAAAGGAGTAAAAGTAGAAGCTTGAGGGACTTGCGGTTAAAGAAAGTACCATTTAAAGTAGGGGGGGCAAAACCGACAGATGAAGTTTACCCGAAATTCTCAAAGCATATTTTGCCCACCAAAAAATATATAAACTGGTATATTATTTGTGGCTCTTCTAGAGTAGCTATGACAAAATAATAGTAAATAATAGCTATAAAGGTTACTGCATAAAATTTATACTAAAACAAAAATAAGATTTTAATAACTGATTAATTTTGTTCTTCTCTGTTGCCTGTTGCCTGTTGCCTCTTGCCTATTTCAACTAATAATTTATTACACTCAAACTAGAAGAGCCTTATTTGTTTGCTAATCCCTAAGCTGTCAGTAGTCATAGTGGCTTTCCTGACGTTCGCCCCTACTGTAGTAAAAATAAGGAATTTTAATAAAATAAAACAATATTTTTGATAAAAATATGGGACTTTTAATTGATGGAATTTGGCAGGATAAATGGTACAATACTGACAAGACAGAAGGACGTTTTATCAGAGAAGATTCTCAATTTCGGCGTTGGATTACTGCTGATGGTAGCGATGGTTTTCAAGCTGAAGTAGGACGTTATCACCTTTATATATCCTATGCCTGTCCTTGGGCTTGTCGTGCTTTAATTTTTCGAGCATTAAAAGGTTTAGAAAATATTATCTCTATGTCTGTAGTTAATTGGTTTATGGGGGAAAATGGTTGGACTTTTGAACCCGGAAAAGGAGTAATTCCTGACACTATTAATGATAGTGATTTTCTCTACGAAATTTATCTAAAAAATAATCCTAAATATACAGGTAGAGTTACTGTACCGCTTATTTGGGATAAAAAAACTAATACCATTGTTAATAATGAATCATCTGAAATTATTAGAATGTTTAATAGTGCTTTTGATGGTATAGGTGCTTTACCAGGAGATTATTATCCAGCAGAATTACAGGATGAAATTGAAAAAATAAACGATCGCATTTATCATACTGTTAATAATGGAGTTTATAAAGCGGGATTTGCCACAACTCAAAAAGCTTATGAAGATGCAATTAATCCCTTATTTGAAACCCTTGATTGGTTAGAAAAAAAGCTATCAACTAATCGCTATCTTTTGGGTTCAAAACTAACAGAAGCAGACTGGAGATTATTTACAACTTTAGTACGTTTCGATCCGGTATATGTAGGTCATTTTAAATGTAATAAACGCCGTCTCATAGATTATCCTAATTTATGGGATTATGTCCGTGAATTATATCAAATGCCAAAAATTACAGAAACAGTTAATTTTGAGCATATTAAAGGTCATTATTATCAGAGTCACAAAACCATTAATCCTACAGGAATTGTGCCTATGGGGCCAATTATTGACTTTAAAGCTCCTCATAATCGGGATAAAATTCATTATCGTTAAACACCAAACTTGCTGAAAGTTGATTACAACAGTTTTCACTTCCTACGAGCTAAATCAAAAAGCGATCGCAATTAAGTAGGTACACAAAATTAATTACATGGTTGAGAGAGGGAACAGGGAACAGAGAAGAAATACAGCAGTTTTAAGTTAATATCAAAATGTGTAAATAATTTTTTGTTTAGGCAATTAGTAGTGAAATTTACAGGAAACAATAACAATCTCTTCATCAGAAACGCTATAAACTAGGCGATGTTCTTTTGTAATGCGTCGTGACCATAAGCCTGATAAATCATGTTTTAGTGCTTCTGGTTTTCCTAATCCAGAAAAAGGCTCTCTTTGAATATCTTTAATGAGGTTGACAATTTTAGCGTAAATTTTTTTGTCTTCTATTGCCCATTGGTTAAATTCATCAAAACTTCGGGTGAGAAAGGCAACTTTCCTCATAATTTAGCAGGATCTACATAAATATAGCTGTCAGGATTTTTGAGTGATTCTATGGCTTCTTTGAGATGTTGACGGTTTGCTTCTGTTGAAAGTAAATAGTCTGTTTCATCCATTTCAGTGGGTTCTTGAATCAATAAAATTGCTTCGACAACTGTTCCCTCTGGTAAGTCTAGAGGAGGCAAATCAAGTTGACCGTCTTTAATAGTTGTTTGGTATTTTAGTGCATTCATAAAAGCTTGCTATTCTTTATATGTTTTTATTTTAGCAATTTTAATCGTAAGGGTGTCTTAGAAGATATGGCTAAAGGTGATACACAATCTCTAAATCAATTTATCAAACAAATGCCACAAAAACATGATATTTCTAGTTAAATTAACTCGTAATGCTAAACTAAAAATATAATTAGCATAAAAACCCCTACTTAGATGGTTCTTTATTAAAATAAGCTTCCATAACTTGACGCACCATTGGGCCAGCTACAGAGCCACCGCCACCACCTGTATGTTCTCCAAAAGCCACTACCACAATTTCTGGTTTATCGTAGGGAGCAAAACCACCAAACCAAGTGTGTACCTTTTTCGGAGGAGCTTCTGCTGTGCCGCTTTTACCAGCAGCAGGAGGTAAATCGGGGGTATTCAAAACTTTACCTGTACCCGATGTTACTACCTGTCTGAGTCCTTTTCTTAAGATATCTACGGTACTGGGTTTAAGATTGAGAGAAGTTCGCCATTCTTGAGGAGGTCGATTATCTTTAACTAAATGGGGCTTAACGCGATCGCCTCCGTTGGCGGGAACAGCAAACATGACTCCTACCTGTAAGGGTGTAGCAAGGGTAAAACCTTGACCTATGGACATATTAACCGTATCTCCCCCAGACCATTCCCAATTGTAAACCCTTTTTTTCCATTCTGAATCTGCAATTAAACCCGGTGCTTCTCCATTTAATTCAATGCCCGTTTTTTCGCCAAAACCATATCTACGAGCCCAATCAATCAAAGCTGGGCCTTCAACCCCCCTACCTACCTGACCAAAAAAGGTATTACTACTCATAGCCAAGGCTGTTAAATAACCGATAGAGCCAAAACCTGCCCTATTCCAATCATGGAATCTCACCCCACCAACGGCAATATAGGCAGAAGTTCTTAAAATTACATTGGGTGGATATTTGCCTGTTTCCATACCGGCGGTAGCTGTCACTACTTTAAAAGTCGAAGCAGGAGGAAAACCACGCATAGCCCGATTAATAAAAGGATCGCCCTTAGCCTGTAACTTTTTCCAAATTTCTGGAGTAATTCGACCGGAAAAGAGATTAGGATCGAATTTAGGATTACTTACCATTGCTAAAACTCCCCCATCTCTGGGATCAATGGCCACAATAGCCCCTAAACGATCGCCTAAAGCTGCTTCAGCCGCCATTTGCACCTTTAAATCGAGGGTTAAAGCTACATCATTACCAGCTTTGGGAGGTTTGTCTTCTAATAATCTAACGGTTTTGCCTGCTCCATTTACCTCAACTTGTTGCCCGCCCCATTCTCCACGCAATTGTTCTTCAAAGGCTGATTCTACTCCCATTTTCCCGATAATATCGCCCATGCGATAACCTTCTGATTTTTTTTCTTTTAAAGTATCCGCATTAATTTCTCCGGTATAACCCAAAACATGACAAGCTATTTCTTTATGGGGATAATGGCGAATGGATTCAATATCAATTTTTACCCCGTCTAATTCCTGATGATATTCCTCTAAAGCGGTCATTTGTGCTGGGGTAAGATTGCGGGCTATTCTGATTAAAGTGGGGGAAGTATAATCAGCTTGACTTACTTTGCGCTGAATCTCAGCTTCAGGAATGGATAAGATTTCAGAAAGACGACGTAGAGTTATTGGCCAAGTTTCTTTTTTCTGAGCGATGGGCCAAATAAAGGCAGAATAGGATAAACGGGTAGTAGCTAAAACTTTACCTTTGCGATCGTAAATGTTACCCCTTACTGGCGGTTTGGGAATGATACGAATGCGATTGTTATCAGCTTTTTCAACAAAGTGTTTGCCTTCGACTAATTGTAAATAAGCTAAACGAGAACCAATGCCACCAAACAACAACAGACTTACTAACAACATGATAAAAACAGACTGGTATTGATTGCCTACTGTTAGTTCTTTTTTACTATCTGGCTTACGAATATTTTGTTTTTGTCGTTTACGAGAGAAGTCCGGTTGAATGATTGTCATATAATCAGATAATGAAAATCAGAAAAAATTATTTGTTACTCTATTTATTATTTTTGCTTACTTTTTAGAAAAAAGCGATGCTTCAACTTTTAAGCTGTCACATAAATTAACTTTTGAGAGAGGAGTCAGTTTTTTCATTGAACATT
>CAYPSO010000174.1:0-6947 GCA_964413275.1 uncultured bacterium
ATTAGTAGGGTGGGCAATGCCCACCAAATCATAAAGACAATCAAAATTCTATTGTCCTATTTTAGTTGAAACAATCCAGTATGTTAGTGGTAGGCCTAACGCACCAATATATTAAATAATTCAACAATAGTTAAAATTTCTCCCCTTTCGATGCGATCGCATAATTCTGGTAATTTTTTAGTTATAGTTATAGGGATTATAGTGCAGGTAATAACAAATTATCTTCAATTTCTTTTCTTACGATATTAGTTACTTCACAATTATCACTATTTAGGCATTCTACTAATAAATTATGAATATAATAATATTTTTTCAAAATTTCTTTTTCTTTTGTAGAAAATTGTAAATCATGACCAATCGCAGTTGTTAATTTATTAAGCCAAACTTGACCATTATCTTGTCGCCAAGGGTGAAAGCTTTTAATATTATTCTTCATCGGTAGAATTTGCATTTGCAATTCTTTTAATACTAATTTTAATTCAGGTTCGATATCAAAAATAAAAATACAAGCAATAATACCTGCTGGATCTAAACCTTGGCTTAGATTAATTCTTATAGTCACATCTGCTGCATTACTAAGTAAATTAGCCTTTTCAAAATGACGAATTAAATTACGAATTTTAGCTGAATTAATGTGAATATTTGGATCAAAAACCTTAACTAAACTTAATCCAAGTACACGAATAATGGACAAATAAAAAGAACGTATAGCTGCTGGTTGATAAGTTAAGTTAACTTGAGAAGATTTGTGATTTATCCAACTTAATAATTCCTGTAATTTCCGATCTTGATTAGCAATTAGATCAATTTTTTGTTTCATCGATAATAAAAGATCGTCAGCAGGTTTGAGAGTATTGGCTAATTCTAAAAATTCGTCTTGCTTATGTTTCTCCTCAATGTGAATCATCAATTTATCAAAATTATTCATACTAATACTATGCCAATTCATATTTCCTTCTGCAAGTGTATCCTCAGTCAACAGCTTATCAATACCAGTAATAAGAAATCGTTCAATAACCCAATCACTGATATGAGTAAAATTCCGTCCACAGTTTAAATAAATTTGAGCTAAATTAGCCTTTATTTCTTGGGTAAAGATTGCTTTTTTCTCTACTAATTTACTTTTCCATTGAGTAAGTTTACCTTGGGTTTGATCCCGAAAGCGATGATATAGATAGTCAATAATAATAGCACCCAGAAGATCGCTACCAAGAACTATTTGTTTCCTATATTCTTGCTGAGAACTAATAGTTGATTGCTCAATTAGATGAATATTCTGGTCAATGGTTGGTGCAATGAATCGATTAATCATCCATGCTCCTGTAAGTTGAAAATCACGTTTAAAATTTAGATAAATAGCTGCAAGTAAAGCTTCAAAGGTTTCACTCTTGAATCTATTTTGCTCAATTTTATCTATTTCTGTAGCATTTTTACCCCGTTGGCTAAGTTCTCTTAAATTTAATATTTCAGCAAAATCAGATATTCGTTGTTTATTTAAAAGAATATCACTTTTAAATAATGAGAGTATATTTACATCTAAAGTGGGGAATTTTTCATACAAATAATCAGTAACAATAGCAGTAAGAATAGCATCTCCCAATAGTGCTAAACGTTTGTACTCTAAAGTTTGTCGTTTCTTTTCTTGTTGAGTTAGATTTTGATCTTCATAAATGTAAGAAGGATGAGTTAAGGCAATTTCTAATAAATCATTACGACAAAAGCTAGGAATACCAATTTTTTCACAGATAGCTTGGATGTTGAGAACCATATTTTTAAATTTTTAATTTAAACTCAAATTTCCAGAGATTTTAACTTTAGTAACTGTCAAATAAATAAATAAATTTATATATTTATTACAACAGAAAAATAATGATAATGCCTCAGTAAAATTACCGAAAAATAATTTATTTTTAATTTAACCTTCCTCTCCAACAAACTGCGCAGCATATCTACAAACCACGAACTAAAGTAATTATTGCTTGACGATCGCTTTTAGTTAAAATTTCTCCCCTTTCGATGCGATCGCATAATTCTGGTAATTTTTGGGTTACAGCTTGGGCGATAGCTGCTTCTTTTTCCGCAATTTGGTTAATAGGAATCCCATCCAACACACCTTCATTCACAGCCAGCAACACCGCAATTTGTTCGGCTACAGCCATTGGTAAATATTGCTTTTGTTGCAAAACTTGTCGCACTCGTCGCCCCCTTTCTAAAGCAAGGCGAGTAGATTCTTCAAGGCGAGTACCAAAGCGGGAAAAAGATTCGAGTTCTTCAAATTGGGAATAGGAAAGGCGTAACGCTCCAGCCACAGCCCGATAAGCAGGTAATTGAGTTTTGCCACCTACACGGGAAACCGATTTACCCACATCAATGGCAGGTAAAACACCTTTTTGAAACAGCACAGAAGATAAATAAATTTGACCATCGGTAATGGAAATCAAGTTAGTGGGAATATAAGCTGCCATGTTTTCGGCTTCCGTTTCTAAAATTGGCAAAGCTGTCAGAGAACCACCACCGAGATTAGGATGTAAATGAGTAGAACGTTCCAGTAAACGGGAATGAATGTAAAAAATGTCCCCCGGATAAGCTTCACGCCCCGGAGGGCGACGTAATAACAAGGAGAGTTCACGATAAGCACGAGCATGATTGGTGAGATCGTCATAAACAATTAACACATCTCGCCCTTGCTCCATAAAATACTCGGCCATCGTTGTTGCTGCGTAGGGTGCCACAAACTGTAATCCCGGAGGATCTTCCCCCGCAGCCATAACCACCGTTGTATAGCTCGTTGCTCCGTATTTTTCTAAGTCGGCAATTAGTTTCGCAACAGAAGCACTCCGTTGTCCGATGGCACAATAAATACACAGTACATTTTTATCTTTCTGATTAATAATTGTATCAATAGCTAAAGCACTTTTTCCCGTTTGGCGATCGCCTAAAATTAATTCCCTTTGTCCTCTACCAATAGGAATCAACGCATCTATAGTTTTAATGCCTGTTTGTAGGGGTACATTGACCAGAGCGCGAGCCATGATGTCTGGGGGTTTTCGTTCTGCTGGACGACCCAGAGACGTGCGAATAAGACCTTTTTCATCGAGGGGACGACCAAGAGGATCTATTACTCGTCCAAGAATATTATTCCCCACAGGCACTTCTAAAACTTGGGCAGTGCGCTTTACCTCACATCCTGCACTTAAACCCTCGCTTTCATCTAATAAGATAATTCCTACTTCATCGGGATCGAGGTTAAACACCATACCCAAATGACCACCTGTAAAGCAAACAATTTCTTCTGATTTGACATTAGGTAAACCTTTAACTTTGGCAATTCCTTGTCCAATGGATTGGACAATACCAATTTCTTCGGTACGTAAATGGGTTGAATAAGTATCAATAACTTGATGGTATTGTTTAAGGGTTTTATTTAAGACTTGTTGTAAACGATCGTTGGTCATTAGTTATTAGTTATTAGCAAAAATAGTTTAATCAGATAAATCAAAGCGATTAAGTTCTTCTTTAAAAAATGTCCAATTAGGCATATAGATGAGCTTACACAAACTGATAAAAGTTAAATATATTAGTAAAAATGGTGATATAATATATAGAAATTTAAAGTTAAATATTTAATTTAAGTTATGTTACTTAACTATAATCCTAAAAATTGTTTACCATCAGCAGAAGATTTACCAGATTCAGATGAGACACCAGTGGATAACCAATTACAACATCTAATTCCCGTACTACTTGAAACAATTTTAGCCTTAATTTGGTCAGAAAAAATGGACTGGTTTTTTGGAGTTGACATGGGAATATATTACGATCCATCTCAATCTGCAATCGTCCCAGATGGATTTTTAAGTATAGGTGTACCGAGAATAATAGATAAAGATTTAAGATTATCCTATGTGTTATGGGAAGAACAAAAAATTCCCACCTTAACTCTAGAAATAGTATCCCAAACTCGACGAGGAGAATATACAGAAAAAAAAGAATTATATGAAAAAATGGGCATAAAATATTATGTAATTTATAACCCATTAAGAAAAAGAAAACCGAGCTTAGAAGTCTATGAATTAAAACAGGGGAAATATCAACAATTAACCGGAGAAATTATTTGGTTAGATGAATTAAATTTAGGTATAGGAAAACAAGAAGGAACATACCAAGGAATCACTAGAGAATGGTTATATTGGTATGATGAACATGGACAAAGATATTTGACCTCAGAAGAGAGCATTAAGCAACAATGGAAAGAGGGTCAAATTGAAGGTCAAAAAAATCTTATTTTGCGTCAATTAAATTTAAAAATCGGCAAAATAACCTTAAGAAACGAACAAAAAATTAAACAATTATCAGCTAATCAACTGGATGAATTATCCTTAGCATTATTTAACTTTTCTCAATTAAAAGACTTAGAGAATTGGTTACAAAAAAAATAATTAAAATAGTTTTGGGTTAAATAATTTTAACCCTGTTTATCGACCAATTACAAAATAGGTAATAAATAATCATGTTACTTAACTATAATCCTAAAAATTGTTTACCATCAGCAGAAGATTTACCAGATTCAGATGAGACACCAGTGGATAACCAATTACAACATCTAATTCCCGTACTACTTGAAACAATTTTAGCCTTAATTTGGTCAGAAAAAATGGACTGGTTTTTTGGAGTTGACATGGGAATATATTACGATCCATCTCAATCTGCAATCGTCCCAGATGGATTTTTAAGTATAGGTGTACCGAGAATAATAGATAAAGATTTAAGATTATCCTATGTGTTATGGGAAGAACAAAAAATTCCCACCTTAACTCTAGAAATAGTATCCCAAACTCGACGAGGAGAATATACAGAAAAAAAAGAATTATATGAAAAAATGGGCATAAAATATTATGTAATTTATAACCCATTAAGAAAAAGAAAACCGAGCTTAGAAGTCTATGAATTAAAACAGGGGAAATATCAACAATTAACCGGAGAAATTATTTGGTTAGATGAATTAAATTTAGGTATAGGAAAACAAGAAGGAACATACCAAGGAATCACTAGAGAATGGTTATATTGGTATGATGAACATGGACAAAGATATTTAACTCCAGAAGAAAGCAAAATTAAAGCCGAAAAACGAGCTAAACAATTAGAAGAAAAACTCAGAAGTTTGGGCATAAATCCTGATGATTTATAAATAAAAAACGTCCTAAATATTTAGGATATTTTCAATAATTTCAGTGTCAAGATAAATTTATTTGTTTATACTTTAATAAACCAATTATTCTCAAATCTTGTATAATTACCACTGTCCATAACTAAAAATCATCTATGTCTGCACCATTTTCTCCCCAAGAAATTGCCTCCGAAGGAATCACCCCCTCCGAATACGAAGAAATCGTCAAGCGTTTAGGTCGTCACCCCAACAAAGCAGAATTAGGAATGTTCGGGGTGATGTGGTCAGAACACTGTTGTTATAAGAACTCCAGACCTTTATTAAGTCAATTTCCCACCAATGGCGATCGCATTTTAGTTGGCCCCGGAGAAAATGCCGGAGTAGTTGACTTAGGAGACGGACTCAGACTAGCATTTAAAATAGAATCCCACAATCACCCTAGTGCGATCGAACCCTTTCAAGGAGCAGCAACGGGAGTCGGTGGCATCCTCAGAGATATATTTACTATGGGTGCACGTCCCATAGCTTGTTTAAATTCCCTTAGATTTGGTACATTAGACAATCCCCGTACCCGTCGTATATTTCAAGGTGTTGTCGAAGGAATCAGTCATTATGGTAACTGCGTTGGCGTACCCACTGTTGGCGGAGAAATCTATTTCGATGCAGCTTATACAGGTAATCCCCTCGTTAATGCGATGGCTTTAGGCTTGATGGAAACCCCAGAAATAGTTAAATCGGGGGCAGAAGGTATTGGTAATCCCGTATTGTATGTAGGTTCAACTACCGGTAGAGATGGTATGGGAGGAGCGAGTTTTGCCAGTGCAGAATTGAGTGATGCTTCAATGGACGATCGCCCCGCCGTGCAAGTTGGCGATCCTTTTTTAGAAAAATCTCTGATTGAAGCCTGTTTAGAAGCCTTTAAAACAGGTGCAGTTGTTGCTGCCCAAGACATGGGTGCAGCCGGAATTACCTGTTCAACTTCAGAAATGGCGGCCAAAGGAGGAGTAGGAATTGAACTAGATTTAGATAAAATTCCCGTTCGCGAAACTGGCATGATTCCCTATGAATATTTACTTTCAGAGTCCCAAGAAAGGATGTTATTTGTCGCTCATAAAGGCAGAGAACAGGAATTAATTGATATATTTCATAAATGGGAACTTCAGGCAGTTGTCGCAGGTACGGTGATTGAAGAACCAATTGTACGCATTCTTTTTCAAGGTGAAGTAGCTGCGGAAATCCCCGCCACAGCTTTATCGGATAATACTCCAATTTATCATCGAGAACTATTGACAAATCCCCCGGAATATGCAATCAAAGCTTGGCAATGGTCAAAGGATTCTTTGCCCGATTGTAGCGAGACGGGTATAGGCAATTTAAGCTGGAATCAAATCTTATTGCAACTATTAGATACTCCCACCATCGCTTCTAAAAAATGGATTTATCGTCAATACGACCATCAAGTCCAAAATAACACCGTATTTTTGCCCGGAGGTGCAGATGCGGCCGTAATTAGGGTTAGACCAATTGATAAAGCCCCAGATGAGTGTAAAACCGGTGTAGCAGTAACAACAGATTGCAATCCCCGTTATGTTTACCTTAATCCCTATGAGGGTGCAAAAGCGGCGGTAGCCGAAGCAGCTAGGAATATTAGTTGTGTGGGTGGTGAACCCATAGCCATTACTGATAATCTTAACTTTGGTAGTCCTGAAAAACCCGTGGGATATTGGCAATTACATCATGCTTGCGCTGGCATCTCGGAAGCTTGTCGAGAATTAGGTAC
>CAYPSO010000175.1:0-6679 GCA_964413275.1 uncultured bacterium
AAAAGCCGAATTAATTACCAAATATAGCTTTTGGGCTGCTCGTCACCCCTTCAGATCCCCACTATTATTATTAAGGCGATTTTCTAAAGACTGAATACTGGTATAAAATCCTTGATCGTTCCACTTACGATTTTCAATTCTTACACCATCATTAGATGTATAATTGAGTTCCTTTTTAATATTATATGAGTTGTTAGGAACTATCCAAGCAAAATGAATATCTGGATATGGAGTTGTATTACTTGGAGAAAACCCTAAAACAACTTTCCATAAATCTCTTGGTACTTGAATATTTTCTTCAGTATTACCTGTGGCAGAAAATTTACTAAATTGATTAGGATCATCATCTCCTTTATTAATAGGTATTGGTTTTTCTATCAAATCTCCATCTTTTGTTATTTGAATTACTTTATCAGGTACTGGAGAAAAATTATGTACTTTACCGCCACCTTCTGAAAGACCACCTGCGTAAATAAAGAATTCATAACCTAACTTTGCTAAGTCTTGAAGATTTTCTTCCTGTGTTTGCCAAACTCCTTCATTTTGCTTTTCGTCTTGAGGAAGAAGATTTGTAGTTAAATCGCTCCATCTTTGACATTGAGTGGGAGTCCGAAAATTAGGCAAAGTCCAATGTAACCTCTGCTTGGCAAAACGATACCAGTGATCCACTCCAAATCGTCGGCTATATTGACTCCAAATCTTCTCCAATGATAAAAATTCCTCTCCCACCCGGATTAACCATAATCGACGATGTACATTTCCTGTTTTTGTGGGTTTTAATCGTTCAATTTTCAATAAACTCAGTAGTGCTAGACCATTGGCGACGAAAAAAAGGAGACAAAGAAAATTCCGCCAGGCTACGGGCATTTTCAGTGGTCATGATACTATCCATTAATTGAAAAGCGGCATCCTTACTTTTGACTAACATTTGATGAGTATCAAGACGAAATTTTTCAAGTCTGCTATATTTGTTCATAGAGAGAAGATTATATTTTTGCTTATTTATATTTTCTCTCTATTTTCCCTAAAAGTCTTTTTTTTTCTTATTTCCCTCTCATTTAGTCTAAACTACAGATATAAATTTTAGGCTCAAAATATTCTAAATTAATTTTAAATTTAATGGTATAAATTACCATACTATATCAACGCCTATTTGAGATTATCTTCAGCTCTTTGCCAGAGACGTTGAATTTCCCCAATAATTTCGGGAGATGGTGGAGGTAAAATTTGGTAAGGAGGATTAACTTCTACACCCGGAATATTTTGCTGCCAAGGACTATTAGGTATAGAGTTAACATCAAGATTACTAATTACAGGACGAAAACCATATTGAATAAAAACTTGCTGTTGTTCGGGTTCAGTGAGAAAATCTATAAACTTACTTCCCGCTTGAGCTTGTTGATTACTAACTCCTTGAAGTATAATCGCAGCAGTGGAGACAGTTTCAATAGTTGGGTTTAAATAATAAATTTGATAGGATTGATTTTGGTTAGCAGTCGCTTGAGACCAACGAAACAGGGCAATACTTTCATATACTGTTGCTACATCGGCATTATTAGCACCACGACTAATAAATTCTTGAAGTAAAATATCGGTAGAGCGAGGGGGAAGATAAACTGAGCGCTTAATTAAAGCAAAAAGCTCCACTAAACTAGAGTCACTGAAATCCCTAATACTCAAATTGTTTTTATTTAGTAAAGATTGTGTCCATAAGATAAGACTTAATTGACCACTATTAGAACGATTAGGATCGCTAATCATCAAATCAAAACTACCCCATTCTTTTTTACCACCTAAAGCTTGCCAATTGTTAGCTCTCATCGCTTGAGATAGTTTTTGCCATTGGAACTCTCCTTGGGGAAACAGAGCTTGACCTCTCTCTGGCCAAGCTATACCTACTAAAATAGTTTTAGCAATAGGACGGGGATTTTCAAAAAAGACTTGGTTATTTCCTTGAGCATTTAAGCTAGTTTCTAATTCTTGAAGAATTTCTCCATTAGCAGGAATTAAAACTGTTGGCGTAAAGTCATTTTTTTGAGCAATATAGTTATTAACAATATCCTGAGAACCTTGAAATTTAAGTTCTATTTCTATGCTAGGGTTAGTTTGTTCAAATTTTTGTTCTAGTATTTTTAAAGGTTCTTGTAGTTCTGTACCGCTAACAATAATAATATTCTGTTTTAATCCGGGTAAAGGAATGTAACTTAAAGCTAAAGAACCAAGAATAATAGCAAGGGAAATGATTGTTTTTTGGCGATTATTGACTTTCATAAAAATTATAATTAATTAATTCAAGAAATTAATAAGTTGACATTTTCTTGAAAACTGTTCAAATCTTCAGTTAACAATTGTAGTTCTTGTAATTGTTGAGGATCTTCTAAATTATCTGTATGTAAGCGATTTTGTAATTGTTGTAAAACTCCGGCAGCATCAATAATAACTGTAGAAAGGGAGATAATTTGTGTAAGTTTGGTATCTTCTCCTTGCCTAACTAATTCTAAATTACGTTTTAAACCTTGAGTAAGTTGTTGTAATTGTTGTTGTGCCATAGTAGAACTATTTTTTTGTTTTCTTTCTATTTCTTTTAATTGTTTTTCTAATTCTTGAGTTGAAAGAAGAGAGTCAGCACCATGAAAACGATGGGATAATTGTTCTATTTTATCGGGTAATTCCTTAGCTTGATTACAAGAATATTCAACAGTAGTTAATAAATCTATTTGATTAGATAAAGTCAAAATTTTTCGAGCTTCTTCCCGTAAAATTTCAGCTTTTTGGGCTATAAGTTGGGCTTGTTGCTGTAAAGAAATGATTTCTCTTTCTAAAGCTGGATTATTAATTTTTAAAGTATTTTTTTGACGACGAGCTAAGAGAGCAGATTCAACAGTGGAGATTGCTCCAGCTAAAGGTAAAATTACTAAATTAGGTAATTTCAGAAAACGCACACCAACAATGAGAACTATTCCACCAGTGAGAATAGCTAAAGGATAATGTAAAGGGTTAACAAGTCTCATAGGCTTAAAATTCCACTTGTAAATCTGCCATCAGATTTGAAATAGTTTCGGGATTACCCTGACGATAATAACCCCCATTCAATTCAGCAATTTGTTGTAAAACTTGAGGATTAAATTCTCCTTCATTTCCATAACCCACAGTGAAAAAGGCAATTCTTTCATCAGAAGAAAAACCACTGGTTTTTAATTCTTGAGCTAGTTGTTCTAAACTAATTTGCGAACCAGAATCTTCTCCATCTGTAAGAATTAATACCGCATTAATAGCATCAGGACGCAGATTTTGTCTTAACCAGTTACGAGCATAGAGTGCGCTATCATACAATCTAGTACCACCACTAGCTTTTAGCTGACCAATAAATTCAATACCTCGCTCTTTTCCTTGGTTTGTTCCTTCCACTACCACAGGTTCATTAATGTTTGAATTAAAGCTAATTAGAGCAATTTTCTCTTTCACTCCTAAATTCTGGACGTAATTTAGTAAAGTATTCTGTACCGCAGTAATTTTATTACCTGACATTGAACCAGAAGTATCAATCACCACTGCTACTTGGGAAGGTTTTTTGGCGAAATCCTGCCAATTTTTGAGCATCGCTTCGACTACTTCAGGTTGAGGAGGGCGATAGGATTCGTAGTTAGGATTAGCTTCTACGCCATATTGGGGACTAAATTTAGCTCCCAAAGATACCCCCGGAATACCTGGGCGTAAGCCTAATTCTACGGCAATTTCTTGGGTTTCTGGTAAACGCATAAATTCAATTATTTTTTCTCCTGCTTCTTTTTCTTGCTCACTAATCCAAGGTGCATTAGTTAACATGGCACGAATATTAGAACTAAAGGTAGCAGAGGGATAAATTGCTTGATAGGGAGTTTGTCCAGAAGATAATTGACTGTTAGCAGCAATAACCAGAGATTCATAGACAGAACCCACGGAAGCCCAAAAAGGCCCATTATCTACCATTGCCTGAGCTAAAGAACCTGTTGATTTGCCATAACGAGTGATTTTGCTTTGAATTTCACTAATTTCCTGTTTATATTGCTCAATATCTGCTACGGTTAAATCTTGAGGTTGCTTTCCTGTTACTGCCACAAATTGAGCCACTAGAGTTTGTAAACCAGAATTAGAACGAGTTGGTGCTGTATGCACATAGGTAATTGGTAACCCAGGTGCGTTAGCATCTAGTTGACGATGATTTTCCACTTTTGCTAAGGTTAGATAAGGGTTATCTACTTTAGCTAAACCCGGTGCTAGGTTTTTCTGAGTCATTAAAACCATTGGACTATAAGCAATGAGAGGAGAATCTGTAATTTCTGGAATATAGTTTTGTCCCGGAAATAATTTATTCATTTGGAAAATTAGCTGACTTTGATAAATTTCTCCATCTACTGAGATTAGGGTAGGAAATTCTCTTGCATCAGCTTTAATTGTTCCTTGTTGATATTGTTTAGCTAAATTCAGGACTTCTTCTAGTACATCTCCGCTTCCTTTTGCATCGCAGGTTAAATAGTAGCTTTGACCATTGCCTAACTTCGGTTGAGAATTATTTAATTTTTCGGCGCTACGCTCGCAAAATGTTTTTAAATCACTTCCTACTAAAAATTTAATTTCTAAACCTTGGTTGTTGCCTTGTTGATTATTATTACTTTGACAAGCAGTAACTAGCCCTAAAATCAAACTTAAGCATAAAAATAATATTTTTTGGAGTATTAGAGGTAATATTTCCCTATTGTTTTTCAACATTATCTAATTTTAAATCCTCTATCCGTAATTTGCGGTAGTGTTATCCCATGAAGTATATTCTACCGCACTTGCGGTAGAATTATAAGATTAATCGGCAGCACAATAATTTTTTTGATAAAAGCTCAATATTTTGGTGTTGAGTGCTTCGACTAATCTTATCGCTGCAACCGACAACCAAAAGCCAAGATAAATAAGCTAACCGTGCCACGTAGTGGCTGCGGTTGAGCTTAATCGTTATGTGTCATGATCGTTAAGACAAAACAGAAAAATATTTGAGACGAAAAGAATAGAATGGAAATAAAACACGACTTATACCTTGGCAATTGCGAAGATGTGCTAAAAAAACTTCCTGATAATTCAGTGGATTTGATTTTTACATCTCCACCATACGCAGATCAAAGAAAAAAAACATACGGCGGAATTCATCCTGATGATTATGTAGATTGGTTTTTGCCGAAAACTGAGCAGATGTTGAGGGTTCTTAAACCAACAGGAACTTTTGTTCTTAATATAAAAGAGAAAGTAGTTGATGGCGAAAGAAGCACTTATATTATGGAATTGATTCTTGCCATGAGAAAACAAGGATGGCTATGGACAGAAGAGTTTATATGGCACAAAAAAAATTGTTATCCAGGTAAATGGCCAAATAGATTTAGAGATGCGTGGGAGCGACTGCTACAATTTAATAAAAACAAAAAATTTAATATGTATCAAGAAGAAGTCATGGTGCCAATGGGTGATTGGGCTAAAACAAGATTAAAAAACCTGAGTGAAACAGATAAAACAAGAGATGAATCAAAGGTTGGAAGTGGTTTTGGCAAAAATATATCTAATTGGCTTGAGCGAGATAAAGCATATCCAACAAATGTTTTGCATCTAGCCACAGAGTGCAATAATAAAAATCACAGTGCGGCATTCCCTGAAGGTCTGCCGGAATGGTTTATAAAACTATTTACCCAGGTCGGTGACACGGTTATGGACCCCTTTATGGGATCAGGAACAACTAATATAGTTGCTAATAGAATGCGTAGAAATTCGATTGGGATAGAAGTTGTCACAGATTATTATGAACTGGTGAAATCTCAAATATCACCAGTTGAACTATATCTATTTGAAGAAAAGGCAAAATATGGGCAGTCTTGAATTAGGTGATGTCGCGAAATATGTTGAGGATAATATTGGCTCTTTCCATGCCAAAAGAATATCGAGCTTAGATTCATTAAAATTAAGCAGCGTTCTGAAAAGAAAGAACCCTTACTTATTTAAAGCAAAATATGTCTTAACAGCCGAACAAATTATTAGAGGGTTGGTTGACGCACATATCTCTTCTAATGAAGAAACAATATTCGGAGATTGGTTAGAAGGGTTGGCTATTTTTATCAACAATAAGGTTTATGATGGTTGGAAATCCGGTATACAAGGTATCGATTTGGAGTTTGATAATAATGGCATTAGGTACATCGTAAATATTAAATCTGGTCCTAATTGGGGTAATAGTAGCCAAATTTCAAAAATGAAAGCTGACTTTAAAACTGCACAGAGAACGTTGAGGACAAGTAATTCAAAACTCTCCATAGTGTGCGTCAATGGTTGTTGCTATGGCAGAGATAATAACCCTGACAAGGGAGATTATTTCAAATACTGCGGCCAAAGATTTTGGGAGTTTATATCAGGAAATTCAGATCTATATACAGAAATTATAGAACCATTAGGGCATAAGGCAAAAGAAAGAAATGATGATTTTATTCAGGCGTACTCGAAACGTATAAATAAGTTTACAATGGAGTTTGGGAAACAGTTCTGCGATGGTAATGGAGCAATTAACTGGGAAAGTCTTGTACAGTTTAATTCTTCCATTGAAATATTGAAAAAGACAATTGACACTCCCACCGCTAACCCTACGGGTGTAACGGGGGATTCTTACCTCATG
>CAYPSO010000176.1:0-6438 GCA_964413275.1 uncultured bacterium
TAATGTGCCTGCTGATTTTTTTGCAACTACTGCAACAAGTCTTGGTTTTGGAGATAATAACTGCTTTAATGCTTTTGGAGATAATGATTATCTTAATTTAATCATCCCTATTATTTGGAGTGCATTTACGATGATTGGTAGTCCTTGGTAAATTTAGCAGTAGCAAATTTTATCTTAATCGAAAAAACAATCTCGAAGAATAAAAAAATGGGCTAAAACCTAATCATAATTTTAACCCATTAAATATTAAATTAAATCTGTCTTAGAAGCGGCTTGTGCCGGGTTTGTAAACGATGAAACTAACAGTTTGACATTGCTTGATGTTGTCAAAACCGACTACACGAATATAACAATTAGAATACTCAGAACGACATTCTCTTATTTCGCTAAGAACATCTTGAGAATTTCTAGCATTAAATAAAGGTAATTTCCAAAGAGTCCAGTGGTGAAGTTCGGGAGTAGGATTTTCTTCAAACTCAACACCGGGGATATAACCCAAGTCAAGCATATATTCAATTTGCTTAACGATTTGTTGATCGGTTAAAGGAGGTAAATAGGAAAGGGTTTCGTAACGACGCTCTTTAGGTAATGTTTTCATTTGTTTATCTCTAAAATAAATTAACTAAGGTTAATCAAAAATCAAGTTGCATCTAATTCAGAATTTGAATTATCTCCTTGAGAATCAGAAACTTGAGACTGGGTAAGACGCTCTAAAAGTTGACATCGTTGCTCCATATTAGCCTGCATAATTCCAGTACGCACCATTTCTGGAATAAACTCCATTACCTCTTGTGCTATATATTCTCTAACTGTGAGAATTCGTAGAACTAACTCCTTATTCTCTACCATTAACTCGGTCAAATAAGCTTCACCATTTTGAAGCCTATTACCAGCAGAAAATTGACGTAACCAAATGGCTTGGCCGGGATTAGTTTCGGTAAGTTGTTCGATAACAATGCGTACAGCTTGATAAGTCAGGTAATTTTGGACAACTTGTGCCGTATCTTGAGCAATTTTTTTACGATCCATTGTTTTAGTTATCAGCTATTTAGTTATCAGTGTTTAATTTAGGAATAAATTTTGAGCATTTTTGCTTATTAATATTATCCTGTTATGGTCTGATAACTGTTCACCGATAACTGTTCGCTCTTAATTAAAGAGTGTCAACGGTATCAAATTCAAATTTAATTTCTTTCCAGAGTTCGCAAGCGGCGGCAAGTTCAGGAGACCAACGACAAGCTTCACGAATAACGTCATTACCTTCACGAGCAAGAGAACGACCTTCATTACGAGCTTGAACACAAGCCTCAAGAGCAACGCGGTTAGCAGTTGCACCAGGAGCATTACCCCAGGGGTGACCTAAAGTACCACCACCAAACTGTAAGCAGGAGTCATCGCCAAAGATTTCTACCAGTGCAGGCATATGCCATACGTGGATACCACCAGAAGCTACAGGCATTACACCGGGTAAGGAAGCATAGTCTTGGGTAAAGAAAACACCGCGAGAACGATCTTCTTCTACATAATCCTCACGCATTAAGTCAACGAAACCAAGGGTAACAGCGCGATCGCCTTCTAACTTACCAACAACTGTACCAGAGTGTAAGTGATCGCCACCAGATAAACGTAAACATTTAGCTAAAACGCGGAAGTGAATACCATGATTTTTTTGACGGTCAACTACTGCGTGCATAGCGCGGTGAATGTGGAGTAATAAGCCATTATCACGACACCATTTAGCTAAGGTAGTGTTAGCCGTGAAACCACCAGTAAAGAAGTCATGCATGATGATGGGAGTGCCAATTTCTTTAGCAAACTCAGCACGTTTGAGCATTTCTTCACAAGTACCTGCGGTTACGTTGAGGTAGTGACCTTTGATTTCATTGGTTTCAGCTTGAGCTTTTTCAATGGCTTCTTGTACAAATAAGAAGCGATCGCGCCAACGCATGAAAGGCTGAGAATTAATGTTTTCGTCATCTTTGGTGAAGTCTAAACCACCACGAAGGCACTCATAAGCTGCGCGACCATAGTTTTTAGCGGATAAACCTAATTTGGGCTTAATGGTACAACCGAGTAAAGGTCTTCCGTATTTATTTAATAAGTCACGCTCAACAGTGATACCGTGAGGAGGACCTTGATAGGTTTTGATTAAAGCAACAGGAAAACGTATATCTTCTAAACGTAAAGCGCGTAGAGCTTTGAAACCAAAAACGTTACCAACTAAAGAAGTAAGAACGTTAGTAATAGAACCTTCTTCAAATAAATCTAAAGGATAAGCAACAAATATAAAATATTGGTTATCTTCACCTTCTACAGGTTCAACGTGGTAACAACGACCTTTATAACGGTCTAAGTCAGTTAAACCGTCAGTCCATACAGTAGTCCAAGTACCTGTGGAAGATTCAGCCGCTACTGCTGCTGCACACTCTTCTGCGGGAACACCGGGCTGAGGAGTCATGCGGAAGCAAGCTAATAAGTCAGTATCTTTGGGAGTGTAGTCGGGAGTGTAATAGGTTAAGCGGTAATCTTGTACACCAGCTTTGAACCCTGCCTGTGTTGCCATTTGGTTATTCCTCCATATTATAAACCTGTATTTCTCTTAATTTATATATGAGAGATCGTTGGACCTCTAATTTTCAAGAGAGAAACTATAAAATTTATAGAAAAGCTTTAACTATAACAGTTAATAATCTTTTCTCTTTTCGAGTAAACATCTTACCATGATGCTTCATTTTTTTTTAACTTTTTTTGTCAGATTTAACAATTTTTTGATTGTTATTTTTTTTGAGAGATATTAATTTATCTAATACTAAGTTATCTTTGTAATATAAGTTCTTAAACCAATAAAAAAATAGCCAAAATCAGAGGTGTGAATCTGGGCTTCTTACTAAATTTAGCTTCCGCTTTCTCGATATTTCTTAACTTTAATAACTCTAGGACGGCTTTAAATTTATATTTATTTACTATTCTTAGTCCTCAGTTACTACTATTATTGTTTCTAAGTATAAATACTCAGATTTTTATTAATAATTCAATAATATTCCCTTCAATAATTAATTATCTAGTTTATTTTTTTTGAAAGCTTGATTTTGTGGAAAAAGAGTAACTAAAAGTTGGTTAACATACATTTTTCCCACTACAGGATTCTTCTTGCTTTCTGAATTTATTTCTGCTTCAGATTGAGAAGGTTTTGATTTGGGTTTAATTTCTTCTTCTAAAGTTTCAGTTTCTAAAAATTCTTCCTCCAACTCCACTTCATCCAAGTGGTTATCAACTATCTCGGCTTCTTCAATTTCCTCATTGATGTTTGTTTCTGGCGATTTACTTTGATTTTCTGTTATGTCTGATAAATCAACTTGCCGAGAAGTATCCCCTAATAAAGAACCCGGTTTTATTACAGCTTGAGATTCTATGGAAGTATCAATCAATGTACTGCTAGTACCAATACAACTATTTCCCCCAATAGTACAATGGCCAATAATCAAGACACCAGCACCTACAATAGTTCCTTTTTTAATGGTAATTAAACCTTCATAGGCATTAATTATTACCCCCATACCAAGACAAACCTCAGCTTCAATAATTACTTTGCTATTGGGAGAAGCTTGAATAATTACCCCAGAAGCTAAAGCAGCTTCTGGATGAATGGTCACATCCCCATTAATATAGGGTTCTGAATTAACTACGGGTTGTAAATGGGGCAAATTCATTGTTTTAGGTAACTGGGAATAGACCATAGTTTTTATTATGAATTATCAATCAAAGGTGAGGGCTTAAGATTTTTAATTTTTAAGCCCGTACCATGAAAAAATCACTTAAACTTTCTAAGGCCTTTGAATAATGGTTTCGAGGACACGACGCTTAGCATTAGGATCGATCCCGATTAAGCGTACATACTCTCCAGAGTGTTCTGTCATACAACCCTCTAAAGCTCTAATTACATCAGCTTCTCTGCTGCTATCAATGGGAGAACAACTTTGCCAAGATTTGGTTTTGAAGCGTCGCTTATCTGCGTGTTCAGTACCAATTTTATAACCTTGTCCAAGAATAGATCGTACCTGGCTTAATGTTTCTTGATCTAAGTGACTATTTACGGCTTTATTGTAACCATTACTATGGAGGCTGACAGTATTATTGCTAGGTGCTGATTTTACTGCACTAGCTTTAGACACTTTTCCTTCCGGGCGTTGAATAATAGTCTCGGATACACGACGCTTGGCATGAGAATCGATACCAATCATCCGTACATATTCTCCAGCGTGTTCAGCCATACAACCCTCTAAAGCTGCAATGACATCAGATTCTCTGGTGCTGTCAATGGGAGAACAGGTGTGCCAAGACTTGGTTTTAAAACGACGCTTATCTGCGTGTTCAGTACCAATCTTGTAACCTTGGGATAATAAACCCCGTACTTGTTGTACCACTTCTGTACTTAAGCTACCACTACTACTAGCAGAACCATTATTATAAGGACTATAATTACTAGATGTTGTTCTAGTTGAAGAAGTTGTAATAGATTTATCTCCCGGACGTTGGATGACACTTTCTAACACTCTACGCTTGGCATCACTATCAACACCAATTAAACGTACATATTCCCCTTGATGTTCTGCTAAAACTGACTCTAGCTCACTAATTACTTGATTGAGGTTTTGACTTTCAATAGCAGAAGCAGTGTGCCAAGATTTAGCTCTAAAATGACGTTGATCTGCGTATTCAGTGCTAATTTTATAGCCTTGAGATAGCAGAGAACGTACTTGTTGTACTGTATCACCGCTTAAACCAGCACCATTACTACTAGTTTTGCTACCACTATTACCATTACCATTACCATTACTGCTGCTATAACTAGTAGTTGTTGGTGGTGCTGATGCTGGGGCATCTCCGGGGCGTTGAATAACCATTTCAGCTACTCGTCTTTTAGCATTGGTATCAACCCCAATCAAACGAACATATTCGCCTGAATGTTCTGCTAAAGTTGCTTGTAATTCCCTTAATATCTGATCTTCTCTTTTACTATTAATAATACCACCACTCAACCAAGATTTGGTTTTAAAGCGACGCTTATTCGCATATTCTGTAGAAATTGAACAACCTTGTAAAAGTAGTGACTTTACTTGTTCGCGTACTTCTGGGTTTAAACTCATCTCTCCCACCGATTTTACATAGCTATGATTATTATCGACACCATTAGTGCCATTACTAGAAAGATTTATATCTTCCTTAATAGGGTTAATGCAAGCTGCATTTTCTGCACAATGATAGCCCACCCTTAAAGCCTCATTAATTTGGACTACATGGTGAGCAAAATCTTTATCTGCTGGTTGCACATTAGGCAACCTATCTGCTTGTTCTTGATTAGTGATTACAGCCCCTGAAGGAACATATTTACCGGGGGGAATTTCTACATCTTGAATTAAAGCGTGCATCATTATGATACAACCATCTCCAATTCTTGCATTAAATACTGTAGAGCGAAACCCGATAAAACATTCATCACCAACATAGGCTGGGCCATGAATTAGAGCTAAATGGGTAATACAAGTATTTTTACCAATCCAAACCGAATAATCACGGTTATCATCTCCCAAGACTCTACCTTGCTCTAAACCGTGAATAACAACCCCATCTTGAATATTGGTGCTTTCTCCAATAAAAAAAGGTGTGCCTTCATCGGCTCTAATAGAAGTACCGGGGGCAATTAAGACATTTGCACCAACCTTGACATCTCCTATTAAGTTAGAAAAAGAGTGAACATAAGCACTTTCATCTATCTTAGGTTCAGCTAAGTTCTTAGACCAAGGTGTTGGGGGAGCCGCTCTTTTGCGGACTACCATTATTGTTTATTCCTCCTTCCTAAGGTATTTTTTTTAATAAACTCTTTCTGTTTCTTTTTTGCTATAGAGCAAACGATTTTCGAGGGTGACAGTATCAATTATGCCGACAACAATTGCATCTAGGGGACGTTTTTCATTGCCATTATCAATACGAGCAGCACTTCCACGACTCACTAACACCCATTCATTTATGCCTGCGCCTACGGTATCTCCTGCTACTTCATAGTGATCTAAAGGTTGCCCTTCATCATCTATAAATTGCAATAAAATTAATTTCATTCCTGTCAGGCTTTGCACTTTATGGGTGCTGACTACTGTACCTTTAACTCTAGCAATTTGCATTATTTAGATTAGTTTAATTATCTTAAAGGTCTAGGATTTATACTTTCACGAAACTGTTCTACTGCTTCTGTATAACGAATAGGTAAAACATATTCGAGGTTTTCATGGGGACGAGCAATGATATGAGTAGAAAGCACTCTACCGCCATTAACTCTTTTAACTGATTCAATTCCTGCGCCTACTGATGCTTGCACTTCTGAGACATCACCACGCACAATTACTGTTACTCTTCCTGTACCAATTTTTTCATAGCCAACTA
>CAYPSO010000177.1:0-6229 GCA_964413275.1 uncultured bacterium
TTAGGAGAAAAAACACTAAACTTCAGATTTAAGTTTATTTGTAGCAAGATAATGTTCATCTAAAGCCCGTCTTAACATCATTTTAATTACTGCTTCACGGTTAATATTTAGTTGATCTGCTATGGCATCTAACTCATTTAGCATTGAACTGGGAAAATTAAGATTTGTTGTTACTATATCCTTTTGTCTTTTGGAAATCATTTGGTAAGGTTTTCCTATCCGTGTAGTTTTAGGATCAAAATAAGTATCAATAACTTCTTCCCCAGCTTCAATTTTTTTTTCTAGTTCATCAATAGAAATATTGTTCATAAATTTGCCTCTCTTTTTTGGTACTTTTCCAATATGTAATCAACCAAATATATTCTCTTTGTCCATCATAAAGAATATCTATCATTTCTTCTGCTAAAGTAAATCTGATGAGTCTTAGTTCCAATGAGGTGTAAAAATTTTACCTACTGCTACTCAAGGCATAATGTGTATTACGCTTTGCCAATCTCTTACTAACACTTTCACTGCTATTTTTATTATTCGACTTGATGAGCGAACAGAAAATGTTTTTATTTTGGCTGGCGATAATATACAAATAGAGATTTATCGTAATGGTCGTTGGAGATTTCTAGAATGAAGCCTAACTTTAATGAAATGACTAAAAGGGAATTACGTGCTTACTTAGTTGCTCATCCCAATGAAAAAGAGGCGTTTTACGCATTTGTTGATCGTTTTACGGCGGACGCATCTCCTGAAACTTTTGCTATGCCTCAATCACGGATAGAAATCGAAGAAATTGACAAATTAATTCAGGAGAAACTGCAAAAACATAAGCCAATTTTGTAGCGATTGTCTTGATTGTCAAGGGGGAAATACAGTTAACTCAATAAGGTTTGAACCAGTTGCTGATTATTGAAGAAAAAAAGCGATCTGCGAAGCAACCCCTAAAGAAGCATCAGCAAAAGGCTGGTATAGAAACAATCTTTAAAGTTGAGATATTAATTGATCATATTCAGCATGAGAGCCAATCCAATCCAAAACCAAATTACTGTATTCTCATCTTTTATGCCAACAGCACGCCAATCTAAACCAATTCTGACTGAGTAAATCGGTTTTACGGGATGTACCTGTTTAAATTTCAAATTAGGATCATAGGGATTTTCTTGCCAACGTTGATATATTTTTTTAGCTGTTTTTTGGACAGATGAAGGCAGTTTTTCGTATGCTTTCCAAAATCGATTAGTCGTTTGAGATTCCATGTTTTATGTAGGAAAAGAACGAGTTTTACCTTGTTTGAATTCTGTCAATGCTTCTTCTGCTAATATCTCTAATTGTTTTTCTGAATTAGCAAAACTGGTTTGCCATTTTTTTTCATCCTCTATTTCCGCTAAGATTAAACTAGCAATTTCTTCTTGTTCTTTTTCTGGTAATTCTGACAGTTTAGCCATCGCTTTTTGTAATAACTCAGCCATTGGTATTTTTCTCTAAATTAAGAATTTAATTTCATATTATCGCACTTCCAAAGTTACTAGTTGATCTACAGGAATTTGTTCCTTGTGAGCTAAAGTTTGAATTTGTTGATATAAAGCATCGGGAATCTGTGTATTTAGTTTCATTGGTTTATTTCTCCTAAAAGTTCTAAAAATTCTTTGGGTATCAAAATAGAAACTCCAAATTTTTGAACAGGTTTCAAATCTTGTGTGTTGTAGCTAATAATAAATTGTGCCTGACATTTAATAGTTAATTTGCAGCATCACATGAAAACCATCAATTTGAACCAGTTGATGATTTTTATCTTGAGAATTATAGCAAGCGACAATAATTCCCATATCTACTAAAATTAAAAGTGGTGAGCGCCCATAGCAGTAGATTAATAAAACAATGGAAATCACTAAATTGTCAAATGAAGGTCAAGTGGCTATTCCTCAAATTTTAAGAGATAAGTACCATTGGAAAGATGGTCAAGAATTCATAATAATTAATATTGGTGATGGTATTCTATTGAAGCCCAAAAAAATTTTTCCAGAAACAAGGTTAGATGAAGTTGCTGGAGTTTTAAAATATGAAGGAAAGGCAAAAACAATTGAAGAAATGGATATAGCAATTAGTCAAGCAATCAAGGAATCATGGAATCAATGATTTCTGTTGATACTAATATTGTGATTAGATTTCTCACTAAGGATGATGAAGTACAGTATAAACAAAGTTTATAATTATTTAGGAATAAAAATATTTTTATTGCCGATACTGTGATTTTAGAATCTGAATGGGTTTTACGTTTTGCTTACAAGTTTAAAACGATAGAAGTTTGTCAAGCTTTTAGGAAACTCTTTGGCTTACCTAATGTTTATATAGCTAATGAAAGCTTGGTTTTACAAGTTATTGAATGGCATGAAAAAGGACTAGATTTTGCGGATGCTTTTCATCTAGCCTCCAGTAATCATTGTACGGAATTTTATACTTTTGATGAAAAATTTTTTAAAATATCTAAAACTTTTTTTAATGCAAAAGTCAAAAAGCCTGATTTGTAAATTAAAAACAAATGTTTAAGTAATCGCTGAAAGCGCAACGAAGCTAACTAATTATTTGATAACAGATAAAAAAAATATTATCTTGAGGCGATCGCTTCATAAATTCTCTTCACCTGCTATCTTTAATTAAAGAGAAAGCAATTGACTCAGCTTTGAATCAAATAAAAAGAAACTCAAAAGTATATACTACAAAGGTTTTATGAATTTGAGGATGAATATCGTTAACCCAAACTTTATTCTCAATTGTCAAAATTGACAATTTCTAAAGATGATGAATCAAATCGATAAATCAATGCCCAGATAAGTTTAATATTTTTCCTTGGGCTGACTCTAAAATTGAATCTCGAATAAAAGAACTGGCATTAGTAATCTCTATACCAATTAATTCTCCTGTATCATTTAGTTCAGCAGTAATATTGGGATTAATTTCTACACTGTTGGCTTCTGGTTCTTCAGAAATGGTTAAATGAAGAATATCTTCTTGTTCAAAGTATCTCATTTTAGGATTACTCATTAATAATATATCTCCCAGTTTTTAGACGAAATCGAATTTGTTGGCGATTTGTGGCATGGATAGTTACTGGAGTTATAAAAATACCAGTGTATTCATAGGGAATAATTACTTTAGCTATTAGGAGAAAAAACACTAAACTTCAGATTTAAGTTTATTTGTAGCAAGATAATGTTCATCTAAAGCCCGTCTTAACATCATTTTAATTACTGCTTCACGGTTAATATTTAGTTGATCTGCTATGGCATCTAACTCATTTAGCATTGAACTGGGAAAATTAAGATTTGTTGTTACTATATCCTTTTGTCTTTTGGAAATCATTTGGTAAGGTTTTCCTATCCGTGTAGTTTTAGGATCAAAATAAGTATCAATAACTTCTTCCCCAGCTTCAATTTTTTTTTCTAGTTCATCAATAGAAATATTGTTCATAAATTTGCCTCTCTTTTTTGGTACTTTTCCAATATGTAATCAACCAAATATATTCTCCTTGTCCATCATAACGAACCTCATAAATAACTGACAAAAGAGTATTATTTAAATAGCCAATAGCAATAAATTGTTCTGGATCATCTTGTTTCATTCTTTCCACATAATGACCAGAAAAGATAGTGGCTAATTCTTCAAGAGTATAACCCCTTGTAAGCTTGAGATGTTGACTTTTAGCATCATTCCAGTCAAATTGCATTATCCAAATTCTTTTTTCTGTGTAAAAGTTAACTAAGTCTTTCTAATACTAAATCCGGTTATGAAAATAAGGGACTTGCGGTTAAATAAAGTATCACTTAAAGTAGGGTGGGCAAAACCGACAGATCGAGTTTACCCGAAATTCTCAAAGCATATTTTGCCCACCAAAAAATAATATATAAACTGGTATATTATTTGTTTGCTAATCCCTAATTACTAAGCGATTGTCATGTTTCCCTACAGCAATAAGACGACCAGTTTCAGTATCGTAGTATTTTTTTTCAGAATATTTCAGAATTTCTTCAATTTTAGCAAGTTCAAATCTCCTAAGTTTGGCTCGGTATTGTAAATAATCTGACCAGATAATATTTGGCATTTCTGATGATCTGTCCTAATTATCTGCCTATTTTAATCTAAATTAATCGATGTTTTTGCTTTTTTTGTCTAATTTTGTTTAAGCGATCGCTGAAAACGCTACCGAAACTAACTAATTCTCTTATAATCAGATTTAAAAGTTATTATCTTAAAATAAAAAATGCTCTTCACCTGCTATCTTTAATTAAAGAGAAAGCAATTGACTCAGCTTTGAATCAAATAAAAAGAAACATATGATTAATGAATTATTAAAAAAAATCAATTCTTCCTCGCTTAACCGTCGATTAAAGTGGAATTCTTTAGCTTCTCTGATTCTTAAAGTTAGTCAAATTGGCTTGTCTTTTATTACTAGTATCTTATTAGCTCGTTTATTAGGAGTAGAAGGCTATGGTGCTTATGCCTACGTTGTAGCATGGCTTTTTATACTACAAGTTCCGGCTGGATTAGGATTAAGAATACTGTTACCCCGTGAAATAGCAACCTATGAAACCCATCAACAATGGAGTTTAATGCGTGGTATTGTTAGCTGGGCAAATCAATCGGCTTTGTTAACTTCTCTGGTAGTATCATTTATTGCATCTCTGATTGCTTGGTATTTATTAGGGGATTCTAACTCTCAAATGCTATACATATTTTGGTTAGGGATAGCTTCATTACCTTTTTTAATCCTCACTATCCTTAGACAAAGTATTATGAGGGGTTTACACCAAATTATTCTAGGACAATTATCAGAAACAATTCTTCAACCTGCTTTATTTATTCTTATAATCGCTGCGACATATATATTTTCTTCTGGCTTATTGAATCTCAATATGATAATGATATATCGATTGATTTCATTTGTTGTTGTTTTTTTTATAAGCACATTTCTACTAAATCAAAGTTTGCCCAATGAAGTTAAAAATTATCTTCCCGAATATAATGTTAATATTTGGTGGCGTAGTGTATTACCATTTATCTTTATTAGTTCGATGTTCGTCATTAACAATAGAACTGATGCAATTATGTTAGGTATAATGCAAGGCAATGAATCAGTAGGGCTTTATAATGTTGCCAATCAAGGTGCTACATTAATTAGCTTTATTTTGATTGCTGTCAATCAATCTTTAGCACCTACCATTGCTAAATTATATGCAGAAGGAAATTTATCAAAATTACAAAGCGTTATTGCTAAAAGTTCTCGGACAATTTTTTTAGGATCTTTACCAGTAGCTCTAATTATGCTACTTTCAGGCAAATGGTTTTTACTAATATTTGGTTCAGAATTTACCGCAGCTTATTTGACCCTTGTTATTTTAAGTTTTGGTCAATTAATTAATAGTATTATGGGTTCTGTTGGTTTACTATTACAAATGACTGGCCATGAAAAAGATACGGCAAAAGGAGTTTTCATCGGCGCCATCTTAAACATTATTTTGAATGCTGTTTTGATTCCTATTTGGGGAATCAATGGTGCTGCTGTAGCTACAGCAATAAGTACAATAGTTTGGAACCTTATTTTAAGTTTTTATGTAAGAAAAAGACTGACAATTAGCCCAAATATTATATATGATTTTTTATCTAAATAAAACTAGAATATATAAGTACCATGAAAGAATTTGCTAAAGCTAAAATAAGCTTAATTGAAAAAACATTTACGATTATATCTCTATTCTTATATTCAGGGCCAGTTTTACGTCTTATTTTTTCAGGAGGCGCAAGTCCGGGAGATGGACAAGAAACACCTTATAATTATCCTTTAATTCAGGTTATTTTTGTTATCCTGTACTTTTTGACAGCTTGCTTGTTGATAACAAATTGGAAACGAATCGTTCTTTTATTAATAGAAGAAAAATTTATATTACTACTAATAGGGCTAGCTTTTATTTCTATTTTCTGGTCTTTTTTTCCTTTAATGACGGCAAAACGTACCATTGGACTTGCAGGAACTACTTTATTTGGAATTTATTTCGCTACGCGCTATGCTTTTAAGCAAAAGCTAGAATTATTGGGTATTACACTTGGTCTAATAATCTTTCTCAGTATGACTTTTATTATGCTATTTCCAGAATATGGAGTGATGGCAGGATCTCATGATGGAATTTGGCGAGGAATATATACCCACAAAAAAGGATGTGTAAAGAATTAAATCGAAACATTC